>JALOLI010000044.1 GCA_025456165.1 Acidimicrobiia bacterium
CTGGACGCCATCGTCATGCGCTGCCTGGAGAAGGACCCCCGGCGCCGCTACCAGAACGCCGGTGCCCTGGTGGGGGATCTGAGCCGGTTCCTCTCCGGGCAGGCTCCGGCGGCACTGGCCGGGCCCGCCCCGACGGGCCTCACCGGGCGGGTGCCCGTCGCTCCGCCGCCGGCTGAGGCCCCCACCCGCCTCATGGCCCCCACCGGGCGGCCCCCGCTGCCTCCGGGCCCCACCGCTTCCCGCGAGACGGCCTACGCCGACCCGGGCCGGCCCGACCGCAGCACCCTCATCATCGGCATCCTGGCCGCGGTGGCGTTGCTCGGCCTCGGCTTGTTCCTCCTGTTCCGCCTGCTGCTCCCCGCCGGAGACGACGCCCTCGTTCCCATCCCCGATCTGCGCGGCCAGGCCCGCGCCGACGCCGTAGCCACCCTGGAAGGGCTCGGTCTCCAGGTGGGCGACGACATCACCGTGCCCGATGCCGAGTTGGCCGCCGGCCTGGTCGCCGGCACCGACCCCGCCGCCGATCAGGAGGTCGAAGCCGGGTCCACCGTGCGGCTGCTCATCTCCAGTGGCGTCGGGGACGCCACCGTCCCCTCAGTGGTCGGGGAGACCGAGACCCGGGCCCGGGACCTCCTGGCCCAGGCCGGGCTGGGAGTGAACGTCTCCTACGAGCCTTCCGAGGTGATCCCCCTGGGGACGGTGATCTCCCAGGACCTGGACACCGGCGTCGTGGTCCCGGCCGGAACCTTGGTGAACCTGGTCGTTTCGGCGGGCACCAACGCGCTCGTCGTGCCCGACGTGGTCAACCGAACCGAGTCCGACGCCATGCTCCGACTGACCGAGGCGGGGTTCACCCTGGGCCAGGTGGTGATCGAGCGCAGGCCGTCCGCCGACGTCATCGTGGGGTACGTCATCGAGACCGACCCAATCGCGGGGGCGACCCTGCCCCCCGACGGGATGGTCACCGTCGTCATCTCCGAAGGGCCGGTCCCCACGGTGGTGCCCAGCGTGATCGGCGACTCCCCCGAGGACGCCCGGGAGACCCTGGAGGACCTCGGCTTCGTGGTCAGGATCGGTGATCCGGTGGAGCTGGCGTTCGGCGACCCGAACAACGGCAAGGTCGTCGAGCAGGACCCTGCTCCCGGCCGCCGGGTGGAGTTCGGCTCCACCGTTGAGTTGCGCGTCGGGGAGTCGGCGGACGCCCTCTCCGTGCCGAACGTCTTTGGGCAGACCCCGGCCGCCGCTCGTTCCGCCATCGAAGCGCTCGACCTGGTGTACGCCGAAGGCACTCCCCTCCTGCTCGATGCCGGCAACTCCAGCATCGGCAAAGTGGCCGACGTCTCCCCGGCGGTGGGCAGCCCCGTCGACCCCGGGGACACGGTGACGGTGCGCATCGGGGCCGAAGGGGCCCGGATCCCCGACGTCGTCGGGGCCTGCCTGCAGCCGAGTGCGGCCCGGGCCGCCATCGAAGGAGCCGGCCTGGTCTACCAGGAGGTCGGCATCGACGACAGCCTGCCGCCGGGCGACCCCTGCGACGGCCGCGTGGTCGACCAGACCCCGGCCCCGTTCTCCATCACCAGCACCCTGGTGGCCAGGGGGAGCACCGTCCAGGTTCGCATCGGCCAGGCGATGGTCACCGTCCCCGACGTGCGCGCCTGGATCCTGAAGGGGACGGCCGACCCGCCGCCGCCCGTCACCGAGTACGACCTGGCCAAGTCGCGGCAACTCCTCGAGAGCCTCGGCTTCAGCGTGCGCGTCGAGGAGTGCAAACTGGCCGAACCGGCCTACACCACCTTCCTGGAGTTCCTCGGCATGGTCGTCGACATGGATCCCCTGGGGAGCCCGCCGGGGACCTCTGCTCTGCCGTTCGGTTCGCAGGTGATCCTCTTCAAGGGCGTCTCGACCGGTCCCCCCACGACCCCGACCTGCGCCCACACGCCGCCCCCGTAGACGGGCCCGGCTACCCCATCGTCCCGCCGCTGTCGAGCACCAGGCGCCCCAGCCACTCGTAGCCGAGCAGCAGCAGGGCGGCGACGACCATGACGAGCGCCGCGACGATCGCCACCCGCAGCGCGGTGGGCCCCGGCAGCCGGTGGTACCAGCCGGTCATGACGCCCCTGCCATCAGCGCGGCGGCGTTGGGCCCGCCGACCATACGGGCAAACACCACCAGGCGCTCCCGGGAAGAGAACCGCGGGTGGCAGGTGGTCAGAGTCAGCCACGAGCCCTGCCACTGCTCGGTCACCCACATCTCGGTGGGCCGCACCACCCGAGCCTCCACCACCTGGTACACGTGCGTGCCGGTGACCGTTGTCACCGTGACGAGGTCGCCCGGAGCCACCCGGTCGAGGCTGTGGAAGGGGGCGCCGTAGGTGGTGCGATGGCCGCTGATCACCGCGTTCCCCGGCTGGCCGGGGAGGGCGGTCCCGGGCATGTGCCCTGCCCCGCGCCGCAGATCGGCGGTGCCGACGCCTTCCACCACCGTCCAGTCCACGCTCGCCGCGGGGATGCGGATCCGCCCCACGGCGTCGCCGTCCGGCGGGGGTACCTCGGGGAGCAGGACGTCATCGCCCTCCGGGGGAGGAGAGGCCGGGGGCAGGCCGGCGGCTTCAAGAACGGCGGCCAGGTCGATCCCGCCGGGGGAGGGCAAGCCTGCCGGAGGGACGATCGGAGAGGCGGCCAGCGTCAGATCGGGTTCGTAGGCCACCGGCTGAGGTGCCGCGGCGGCGGTCCGTTCCTCCAGTTCGGCAGACAGGCCCGCCTGGGCCCGCCGGGCGAAGAACCCGGTGCCCCAGAGCTCGTAGGCCACGAAGCCGCCGAGCAGGATGCCGGCAGCCAGCAGGGCGGCGCCCACCCGCCGCGCCACGATGCGGCCCAGCGGCCACCGAGGGGTCGGCCGGGGCCTCGCGTCCGAAGGCGCTCTCTTGGTCAGCCGGCACCTCCTGCCGGGACGCCTTCCCCGGCCGCTACGCTGGCGCCATGCCAGTGTCCAAAGGACGGCGCAAGCCGAAGCGGGCCCACGCCGTGACGACTACCCCGCCGAAAGAGGAGAAAACCTCCCCGAAGTGGTACGCCGCCGTGATGTTCTCGCTGATGGCCATCGGCGTGGTGGTCATCATCCTTAACTACATCGGCGTCTTCCCCGGGGGGACCGACAACAACTACCTGTACATGGGCCTGGGAGGCATCGCCGCCGGCTTCCTGATGACCCTTGACCCTGTGGTTCCGCTGAACCGACGCAGCCGGTAGTTATCCCCAGACCTATCCCCAGGTGGGGATAGTTTTCGCGCTCTCTTCGCGGGCGGCGGCCATGACGGATTCGCGTGAGGGGACCGCACCCCAGGGTGCCATTCCCTCCCCCATGGCGATGGGGGAAGGTTAGGGAGGGGGTAGCACGCGTCGGAAGGTCGGGCCGACAGGCTTCCCCCTCTGGCCTTCGGCCATCTCCCCCGTCCCCACGGGGGAGACGAAGAGGGGTGACATTCGCAAGCAGCACCCCAGGGTGCCATTGCCTCCCCCATGGCGATGGGGGAGGGTCAGGGAGGGGGTAGCACGCGTCGGAAGGTCGGGCCGACAGGCTTCCCCCTCTGGCCTTCGGCCATCTCCCCCGTCCCCACGGGGGAGAGATCGATCCGAGCCCCAGGGTGACGGGTTCCCGCTCGCGCCCTACCCCTTCGCCTCCTCCCGGTAGAAGCGCCGCCGGGCCCACAGGGCCACGTAGACCAGGCCGACCAGCACCGGCACCTCGATCAGCGGCCCGACCACCCCGGCCAGGGCCTGGCCGGAGGTGACCCCGTAGACCCCGATGGCCACCGCGATGGCCAGCTCGAAGTTGTTGCTGGCGGCGGTGAAGGAGAGGGTGGTGTTGCGCGCGTAGCCCAGGCGGGTGCGCAGGCCGATGAAGAAGGAAACCCCCCACATCAGGAAGAAGTAGGCGAGCAACGGCAGGGCGATGCGGACCACGTCGAGGGGCTTGGCGGTGATGGTCTCCCCTTGCAGGGCGAACAGCAGCACCACGGTGAACAGGAGGCCCCAGAGGGCGAAGGGGGCGATGCGGGGGATGAAGCGCTGCTCGTACCACTCCACCCCATGGGTCCGCTCCCCCCAGAGGCGGGTCAGGTAGCCGGCGACCAGGGGGATGCCCAGGAAGATCAGCACGATCTTGGCGATCTCCCATAGCGACACCTCGAGCACATCGGTGTCGAGGCCCAGCCAGCCGGGGAGCACCTGCAGGTAGAAGTACCCGAGGAGCGAGTACGCCACGATCTGGAAGAGGGAGTTCAACGCAACCAGTACGACCGCCGCCTCCCGGTCCCCGCACGCCAGGTCGTTCCAGATGAGCACCATGGCGATGCAGCGGGCCAGGCCCACGATGATCAGGCCGGTGCGGTACTCCGGCAGGTCGGGCAGCAACGTCCAGGCGAGGGCGAACATGAGAGCCGGCCCGATCACCCAGTTGAGCAACAGGGAGAGGCCCATGAGCTTGCGATCGCGGGCTACCTCCCCCACCCGGGAGTAGCGCACCTTGGCCAGCACCGGGTACATCATCGCCAGCAGGCCCAGGGCGATGGGCAGGGACACCGAGCCGATCTTGATGGTGTCCAGGGCGTCGTTGAGGCCGCCGAAGATGCGCCCCAGGCCGAGGCCGATCCCCATGGCGAGCAGGATCCAGGCCGGGAGGAACCGGTCGAGCAGCGAGAGCCGGGCCAGCACCGCCTGCTCCTCGGGGGGGCGCGCCGTCATCGGCCGAGGCCCTCGATGATCCGCCGCACCTCGTCCTTCTGCGGCACCCGGCCGGAGAGGAACACCGTGCCGTCGATGACCAGCGCCGGGGTGCGCATCACCCCGTAGGAGGCGATGGCGGCGTAGTCGGTGACCTCTTCCACCGTGGCGGTGATTCCCAGTTGGGCAATTGCGTCCTTGGCCATGGCCTCGAGGGCGCGGCAGTTGGCACAGCCTCCGCCCAGGATCTTGATGTCCATCTGTCCCTTCCTTCCTAGAAGATGGCGTTGAACAGGTAACCGACGGCGACGATCCCCACTCCCACCACCCCGATGAAGATGGCGAGCAGGCGGGGGCGCAGCACCCGGCGCAGCAGGATCATCTCCGGCAGCGACAAGGCGACCACCGCCATGGTGAAGGCCAGCACCGTGCCCAGGGCCAGACCCTTGGCGTAGAGGGCCTCGATCAACGGGATGGTGCCGGCGGCATTGGAGTACAGCGGGATGCCCAGGAGCACCGCTACCGGAACGGCGAAGGGATTGCCCGGCCCGGCGTAGCGGACGAAGAAGTCCTCCGGCACCCACCCGTGGATGGCGGCTCCCACTGCGATGGCACCGATCAGGAACGGCCACACCCGCCCCACGATGGTGCGCACCTCGGCCCGCCCCACGGCGAAGCGCCCCGCCCAGGTGGGGCGGGCTCCCTCCGCCGCCCCCGCCGCCTTCACCTGCAGCACCCAGGGCTCCACCCAGCGCTCCGGGCGCAGGCGGCCGATGACCAGGCCGGCCACCACTGCGATGACCAGGCCGAATCCCATGTAGGCCGTCGCCACCCGCCACCCGAAGGCGCTCCACAACAGCACCACCGCCACCTCGTTCACCATCGGGCTGGCGATCAGGAACGACATGGTGATGCCGAGCGGCACCCCGGCCGACACGAAGCCGATGAACAGCGGCACCGCGCTGCAGGAACAGAAGGGGGTAGCCACCCCGAGGCCGGCGGCGGCGAGGTTGCCCAGGCCCTGGCGGCGGCCGCCCAGCAGGTCGCGGGTCCTCTCCGCAGAAACGAAAGTGCGCAACACCGCGGCCACGAACACCACCGCGGTCAGCAGCAGCAGGATCTTCCCGGTGTCGAAGAGGAAGAAGTGCACCGCGTCGCCCAGACGGCCGCCGAGGCCGACCAGGTCGAAAATCAGGCGATCCCACACCCACTCGTTGGCGACGAACAGTCCGGCCCACAGGATGCCCGCCGCCGCCAGCCACGCCCCGGGGTGTCGGGCCGACCGCCGCGCCTCCTGGGCGACGCTCACCGCCCCGCCCCAACCGGCATGGCCCGCCGCAGCGCGTCCATGGCCTCGGCAACCAGGCGGTAGTCGACCCAGCGGCCGCGGCGCTTGGCCGCGATCAGCCCGGCGCGGCGCAGGACGCCCAGGTGATAGGAGAGCAGGTTGGCGGCCAGGCCCGTCTCTTGCAGTAGTTCGCAGACGCAGTGCTCGGCCCCGTCGCCCAGGCGGCCGAGGAGATCGAGGCGGATGGGATCGGCCAGAGCCCCGAAACCGGCCACCCTCGTTTCAAGGGACATCGAATCAAGATCTATTGAAGTGACCACGGACGGGATTATCGCAGGTCTACAGCCTCTCCCGGCTGTGCCGGGAGAGGCGCGCCGGCCGCCGTCAGGCGGCCGCAGCGGAGAGGGCAAACCCGCGCCTAGACGCCCTACACCACCCGTTCCACCAGGGTGGCGTTGGCGGTACCGCCGCCTTCGCACATCGCCTGCAGGCCTCGTCGCGCTCCCGTGCGCACCATCTCGTGCACCAGGCGGGTCATGAGGATCGCCCCCGACGCCCCCAGGGGATGGCCCACGGCGATCGCTCCGCCGTTGGGGTTCACCCGTGCCGGGTCGGCGCCCGTCTCGGCCTGCCAGGCCAGCACCACCGAGGCGAAGGCCTCGTTCACCTCGAACAGGTCCACGTCGCCGATGCCCAGGCCGGCCTTCTCCAGCACCCGGGCGGTGGCCGGGATCGGCCCGGTGAGCATGATCACCGGGTCCACGCCGACCACGGCGAAGCCGGTGACCCGGGCCAGAGGGTGCCAACCCATGCGCTCCACCGCGCCCTCGGAAGCGATGAGGAGGGCGGCGGCGCCGTCGGAGATCTGCGAGGAGTTGCCTGCCGTCACCACCCCGTCGGGGCGGAAGGCCGCCTTGAGGGCCCCCAGGGCCTCCAGGCTGGTGTCGCGGCGAACGCCTTCATCACACTCGAGCGACCCGGCCTCCCCCTGCACCGCCACCATCTGGCCGCAGAAGCGGCGCTCGTCGGCGGCCCGGGCGGACCGCCGGTGGGACTCGAGCGACAGAGTGTCGAGGGCCTCCCGGGTGAGGCCCCACCGCTCGGCCACCATCTCGGCTGAGAGGCCCTGCGGCACCAGGGCGTAGCGTCCGAGCACCCGCGAGCCGAAGGGCAAGCCGGGGCCCTGCTGCATGGTCGAGCCCATCGGCACCCGGGTCATCGACTCCACCCCGCCGGCGATGGCGATGTCGTACACCCCGGCCATGACGCCCTGGGCGGCGAAGTGGACCGCCTGCTGGCTCGACCCGCACTGGCGATCGAGGCTCACCCCGGGCACATGCTCGGGCAATCCGGCGGCCAGGGCCACCCACCGGCCCAGGTTCAGCGCCTGCTCGCCGGTCTGGGAGACGCAGCCCCAGAGCACGTCGTCCACCGTCGCCGGGTCAACCCCGGTGCGGCTCACCAGGGCCTCGACCACCAGAGCCGACAGATCCACCGGGTGCCAGCCCCGCAGGCTCCCGTTGCGCTTCCCGATGGGGGTGCGGACGGCATCGACTATGAAGGCGGCGGGCATGCGGGCTCCTCGGGTGGGCTCTCGCCCAACCTACCGCGGCGCCGCCACGGCTGCTGCAAGAGAGGGGAGGACGGAGTCGAGAGCCCGGTTGGCAAGCGACCCGGTGCAACGCAACGAATGCGGGCCCGCGTCGGCCCAGCGGCCGGCGCGGGCGGGGCTGTACTACGAGCGCGGCGCAGACGCGGCCCAGAGGCAGCGCGCGATCGAACGGCGGGGCACAGCACTCTCCTCGGAAGACGCCACCGCGGGCAGTGCCAGCTCGAAGACCGCCTCACCGTTCTCGTAACGGTAGGTGAGATCCCCTCCCATCAGCCGGGCCAGCCGACGCGACACCGTGAGGCCGATGCCGATGGAGGCAGTCAGCCCGGGCGCCCGGTGGGCCTGCTGGTACGCTTCGAATACCCGCTCTCGGGCCTCGTCGGGGATGCCGGGGCCGTCGTCGGCGACGACCACACTGACCCCGTAGCGGGCCCGGTGGGCAGCGACGCGGATATGCTCCCCTCCGTAGCGGAGAGCATTGAGGATCAGGTTCCGCAGGATCTGGCGGACGCGACTTGCATCCGCGCAGGCGTACTCGGTCCCACTCTCCACGACGACGCGGGCGACGTCGGCGTTCACCCACCCCTCGAGCACCCGCGTGACCTCTGCCCGCAGGTCGACAACCACCCTGGCGACCTGCAAGTTAGACGCGTCGGACCGGGCCACGACGAGGAGATCCTCGACGATGCGAGCCACTTCGCCGGCCTGCGCCGTCAGCACCTCGATCGTTTCCTGCCGCTCCTTTGCCGAGAGAGGCGAGGGCTGGGCGCGCAGCAGGCTCCCGAAGCCGATCACGGCGGTGAGGGGGGTGCGCAGCTCATGTGACACCGAAGCTACGAACTCGTCCTTGGCGCGCAGCGCTTGTTCGAGGTTGCGTTGCGCTTCCTTCAGCGCGGTCACGTCGGCCATCTGCATGATGAGATGGTGAGGCCGCTGGCGAGCGTCCGCCACCACGGAGAGGCTCACCGTGCACTCCCGGGCCGATCCGTCGGCCCGCAGCTGCCTCCGTTCCATCTGGCGGAACGGGGCGCGCTCGGAGAGTAGGGCGGCGATCTCCTCGTCCGGACCGGATGGGTCGCACGCGTCCACCTCCCGCCAGTTCATGGCAGTCAAGGACTCGGGGGCGTACCCGAGAAGCGCCGCCAGGGCGGGGTTGACCTGGAGGAAGTCCCCATGGAGGCTGAGGAGAGCCATGCCGATGGGAGCGTTCTCGAAAGCGCCGCGGAAGCGTCGTTCCGAGGCTCGCAGACCGTCTTCGGCCCGCTCCTGCTCCGTGATGTCGCGCAGGTTGCAGACCACGCCGGCGATCGCGGGGTTGTGCAGCAGGTTGGACACCGCCAGGTCGAGACTGCGCCATCGCCCGTCGTCGCGGCGGGCCCGCAAACGGCATCTGACGGTTTCGCCGGGGTGCTGCCATGCCCGGTCTATGGTCTCGCGGCCGGTCGCGACGTCATCGGGGTGGATTCGCTCTCTCAAGATCGCCTCGGGCCGGTCGGAGCGAGAGAAACCGGTCACCCGCTCGTAGGACTCGGAGGCGTACTGCACACGGCCCTGGGCATCCATCACCGCCACCGCCTCGAAGGCCTCTTGCACCAGGGTGCGAAAACGCTCCTCGCTGTCGCACAGGAGCTGGGTGGCTTCGCGGCGGGCCTGGTCGCGGCGATCGAGCTCGGCCATCACCACCACCACCGTGGCTGCGATCGAAGTGAGGAAGAACGCAATGGTGATGGTGGTGAGAAGGTGGAGCATGGTCTCGCTGTACCCCGGCCCGGCGCCGGCCAGGGCCGCGGCGAGGGCGCCGAGCAGCCAGGCGGCAACGTAGACCAGCAGCCACCGGCGGCGGCGCCCCTGGGCCAGGATGCTCACCGTGAGGGCGAGGAATGCGCTGCCCATGCCGGCGGCGACCGGGAGCTGCAAGATGAGCGCAATGAGCCCTACCACCGTGGTGTCCACGACCAGTGCCCACTCCACTGCAGTGGCGCGGCGAAGGTAGAAGAGGGCGTGGACAAGGAGTGCGCTGATGACGATGGCGCACTCGAACCCGACGGCGCGCCCCGAGACGAAGGAGGCCACCAGGCACAGCGGCAGGGCAGCGCACGCCGCCCACAGCCGGACCGCCGCATAGCGCGTGACCAGCTGCGCCCGAACAGGCTGCTCCGCGAGTGAACGAGTCGGCGCCAGCCAACTCACCTGTCGCAACTCCTTCTCGGATGGGCAGGCAAAGCATCGGCACGGAGCGCCGGCTACTGAACGCTAAGAGGCCCTTTCGCGACCCGCCACCCACCAACCCACCGTGGAGATGAGGGGATTCGAACCCCTGACCCCCTGGATGCAAACCAGGTGCTCTGCCGGACTGAGCTACATCCCCGCAGGAGAATTGTACGGGTGCCGCTTCTCAGGGCGTTTGATACACTCCCGCGCCGCCGGGCCCGTAGCTCAGTTGGTTAGAGCGCATCCCTGATAAGGATGAGGTCGCTGGTTCGAATCCAGCCGGGCCCACTGAAGAATCCCTTGGACGCCAAGGGCTTCCTCGCTTCGGGGCGAGGACCGACAGGGCGCGGGACTGGCCGCGGAGTCCTCAACCCCGCGAAGACCCCCCAGCCCGTCGCCCATGATGCCTTCGAGGGCGCTCGCGGCGGCCTCGTCAAGGCCCTCGTACGGGTGGCTGTAGGTGTCCAAGACTGTCTTGATGGAGGCATGCCCGAGCCGGGACTGAGTTACTTTCGGGTGCCGGCCCGCAGCGATGAGTAGAGCGGCGCGGGAGTGCCGGAGGTCGCGGAGTCGGCACAGTCCGCCCACCGAGGCCCGGACCGCCGGGGTGCAGCGCCGATGCCGGAATCTCGCCAACCGTGGTTAGCAGTCCCTTCTGGTGACCGGGGCTTTCGCCGCCTCGGCGGCCATCCCCGCGCTGACCCTGGCCGCCGGCGGGAACGGCTCGGCCGGCACGGCCACTGCCCAGGTGCCTACCACCGGGGTGCCACGTTCACCCTCACGCTGCCTTCGCACCAGGGATAGGGCGCCGCCCCGACCGGTCCCCGCGTCGGCGAGTACCCTTTGACCCGCCAGTCCAAGATCGAGGGAGGCTGCCGTGCGCCATCGGCTCTGGCTGTTGTTGTTCAGCGCGATCACGGTGCTCGCTCTCCTACTGCCGGCGACGGCGACGGCAGCGGCGGAGGCGGACTTCGTGGTCGTCGCACCCTCCGCCCTCAGCAACGAGTTCGACCCGGCCATCGCCTACAACCCGGCCGCCGCCCAGTACCTGGTCGTTTGGGAGGACGGGCGCAACGCCGGGACCCGGGGCACCGACATCTACGGGCGCCTAGTGGGGGCGAACGGGGCCATGGTCGGGGGCGACTTCCGCATCAGCGGCCTCCCCGCCACCGGCAACGAGCTCAACGCGGCGGTGACCTACAACCCGGCCGCTGGCCAGTACCTGGTCGTCTGGGAGGACG
>JALOLI010000045.1 GCA_025456165.1 Acidimicrobiia bacterium
AGGTCGGCGGCAGCGGTGCCGAGGCGGGTGGCCAGCACCCGGTCGAAGGCGGTCGGGGTGCCGCCTCGCTGCAGGTGGCCCAGCACCGTCACCCGAGTCTCGAACCCGGTCAGCTCCTCCAGGATCGGAGCGATCTGGTAGGCCACCCCGCCGAGGCGATCGAAGCCGAAGATGTCTTTGGCGTGCTGGGTCTCGACCGGCGGTATGACACCTTCCGCCACCACCACGATGGAGTAGGCGTGGCCGTGGCGATGACGGCGCCGGAGGACGGTGGCCACCTCCTCCAGGGGCACCGGGTACTCCGGGACGAGGATGGCGTCGGCGCCTCCGGCCAGGCCGGCGTAGGTGGCGATCCAGCCCCGGGTGCGACCCATGACCTCCACCAGGATGACCCGGTTGTGGGCCTCGGCGGTGGTCACCAGGCGGTCGATGGCGTCGGTGGCGATCTGCACCGCGGTATCGAAGCCGAAGGTGAAGTCGGTGGCGGCGATGTCGTTGTCGATGGTCTTGGGGACCCCGACGACCGGGAAGCCGTCCTCGGCGAGGCGCAGGGCGGTGCGCAGCGTGCCGTCGCCGCCGATCACCACGACCACGTCGAGGTCGTTGGCCTCCAGGGTCCGCCGCACGCTCTCGTAGCCGTCGCCGTGGACGAAGGGGTCCTTGCGGGAGGTGCCCAGCATCGTGCCGCCCCGGCCCAGGATGCCCCGCACATCGTCGCGGGTCAGCGGCATGGTGCGCCCGTCCATCAGGCCTTCCCAGCCGTTGAGGATGCCCACCACCTCGGAGTCGCCGCGGGCGTGCGCCCGCCCGGCAACCCCGCGGATCACGGCGTTCAGGCCGGGGCAGTCGCCCCCGGCGGTGAGGACCCCGATGACGGACACGGCGCCTCCTCAAGGCAAGTTCGGCCGGCTCCCGCGATTATCACATTCCGGCGGCCCCAGGGGCGGGCCGGCGGAAGCCTCGTTCAGTACAAGAACATGGGCTTGCCGGCGACGTGGCGCACCCGGGGGCGATACTCGTTGATGTCGTACAGCTCGTCCACGTCGACCCGCTTGACGCCCTCCCGGGTCACCGAGATGGGCACATTGGTGTAGGTGCCGCCCCGCAGGGCCACCATGCGGCCCGACAGGCCTTCGGAGGCCAGATCGGCGGCCATCACGGCGTAGTTGGTGGCCACCATCAGGTCGAGCGAGTCGGGGCTCCCGGAGCGCATCAGGTAGGCGACCTGCTGGTAGATGATGCCTTCGCCGGTGAGGGCGCGGATCATCTCCCCGGCCTGCGCGCCGATCCCGCCGAGTTTGCGGTGGCCGAAGGCGTCTTCCTCTCCCGACAGCACCATCTCGCCGCCTTCCAGCACGGCGCCCTCGGAGATGGCCAGCATGGCGTAGTTGCTCGGGTTGGCTCGCTTGTCGCTCATCAGGAGCGCGGCCAATCGGTTGATATCGGCCGGCACTTCGGAGATGACGGCGCGGTCGATGCTGGCCAGGTAGCTGGTGACCAGGCAGGTCTCGCCGCTGTAGCGGCCGAACAGCTCCACGACCGCGATGCGCTCGTGGGAGCCGGAGGCGGTGCGCAGGTTGTGCACGAACTGCACGCTGCGGGTGACCGCGGTGGAGAACCCGATGCAGTAGTCGGTGCCGTGGACGTCGTTGTCCATGGTCTTGGGGATGGCGATGACCCTGACGCCTTCGTCGTGGAGGCGCAGGGCGTACGAGAGGGTGTCGTCGCCCCCGATGGCGATGACAACACCGATGCCTTGTGACTCGAGCACGCGCAGGGAGTGCGGGGTGAAGTCGAAGGGCGGCTCGGCGCCGGGGGGAGGGGTCAGGAAGTCCGGCACCGCCTTGGCCCCGACCCGGCCGGGATTCGTACGCGAGGAGTGCAGCACGGTGCCGCCGCTGCGGTCGATGGTGCGGACTGCTGTGGGGTCCAGCGGGACCAGGTGCTCCTTCACCGATTCGGGGTCGTCCGGATTGGTGTTGAGCAGGCCGCCCCAGCCACGCCGGATGCCGACGACCTGGTGGCCGGCCTCGGTCGCCCGCAGGACGACCGCCTTGATGCATGGATTGAGACCCGGGACGTCGCCGCCGCCGGTCAGGATGCCGATTCGCAACACAGCCTCCTCATTGGCCCTCTTCGGTGGTGCGGCGGGGGATTGTAGGGGGAGGGCGCCGGTCTCCCGGGGGGGGAACGGCGCCGTGGCGTCGGTGGTAAGGTGCGGCGGCTCTTACACCTCTGTAGTTCGGGAGGGCGGCTTGCGTCCGCCGGGCTTCGTTCACCTGCATCTGCATACCGAATACTCCATGCTCGACGGCGCCGCCCGGGTCGAGGAGGTGGTCGCCGCGGTCGCCGCCGACGGCCAGCCGGCGGCGGCGATCACCGACCACGGGGTGCTCTACGGCGCCGTCGACTTCTACAAGGCAGCAGTCGCGGCAGGGATCAAGCCGATCATCGGCATCGAGGCCTATCTCACCCCGGGCTCCCGCTTCGATCGGCCGCCGCGCCGCGATGACCTGCGGTACCACATCACCCTGCTGGCCATGGACGAGACCGGCTACCACAACCTGATCAAGCTGGCCAGCCGGGCTTTCCTGGAGGGCTTCTACTACAAGCCGCGCATGGACGTGGAACTGCTCGCCGAGTACCACCAGGGGCTGGTGGGCACCACCGGCTGCCTGGGGGGTCACGTGCCCCAGCTCCTCGCTCCCGACGCCTATGGGGAGGAAGGGAACGTCGGGGTAGCGCGCGACTTCGAAGCCGCCGTGTCCGCCGCGGCCATGTACCAGGATCTCTTTGGGAAGGACAACTTCTTCGTGGAGGTGATGGACCACGGGGTGCCGGCGCAGCAGCGAGTGCTGCCCGACCTGGTGGCCATCTCCCGGCGCATCGGCGCCCCCCTCCTCGCCTCGAACGACTGCCACTACACCCGCGCGGAGGAAGCAGAGTCTCACGACGTGCTGCTGTGCATCCAGACCGGGGCCCAGATGTCGGACCCGGGCCGCTTCAAGTTCCATGGTGGCGGCTACTGGGTGAAGCCGGCCGCGCAGATGCGCGCCCTGTTCCCCGCCGCGGAGTTCCCCGGGGCCTGCGACAACACGCTGGCGGTCGCCGAGCGAGCTTCGCTGGAACTGGAGTTCGGGCGGATCCTCCTGCCCCACTTCCCGGTCCCGGCCGGGCAGACCGAGGCCTCTTACCTTCGGGGCCTCGCCTCCGCCGGCGCCCGGGAGCGCTACGGGGACCTGCTTCCCCCCGTCGTGCAGGAGCGCCTGGACTACGAGCTGCGGGTCATCGAGGACATGGGGTTCCCCGCCTACTTCCTCATCGTGTGGGACCTGATGCGCTATGCCCGCGAGCAGGGCATCCGCACCGGGCCCGGGCGGGGGAGCGCCGCCGGGTCCCTCGTGTCCTACGCACTGCGCATCACCGACCTCGACCCGCTGCGCTACGGCCTGATCTTCGAGCGATTCTTGAACCCGGGCCGGCGCCAGCTCCCCGACATAGACATGGACTTCGATGAGCGCTACCGGGGCGAGGTGATCCGCTACGTGGCCGAGCGCTACGGCTCGGACCACGTGGCCCAGATCGTCACCTTCTCCACCATCAAAGGGCGCCAGGCCCTGCGCGACTCCGCCCGGGTGCTGGGCTTTGCGTACGCGGTCGGCGACCGGGTGGCCAAGGCGATGCCCTCGCCGATACTGGGGCGTGAGGCCACGCTGGCCCAGGCGCTGGAGCCGCCCGGCGAGGGTGCCGACAACGTGCTCCGCGACTTCTACGCCAACGCCGCCGGGCTCCGGGAACTGCACGCCGCGGACCCCGAGGCACGCCGGGTGATCGACACGGCGCGAGGGCTCGAGGGGCTGCGGCGCCAGGACTCCATCCACGCCGCCGCGGTGGTCATCTCTCCGGCCCCGATCACCGAGATCGTGCCCATCCAGCAGAAGGGGGAGGGGGCCGAGATCGTCACCCAGTTCGAGATGCACGCCATCGAAGAGCTGGGCCTGCTGAAGATGGACTTCCTCGGGTTGCGGAACCTGTCGACGATCGAGCGGTCGCTGGAGCTGATCGAGGAGAACACCGGGTCCCGTCCCGACATCGACGGGGTGCCTCTCGACGACCCGGCGGTGTACGCCATGCTGGCGCGCGGGGACGCCATAGGCATCTTCCAGTTGGAGGGCGGCGGCATGCGTGCCCTGATGCGCAGCCTGCGCCCCGACCGCTTCGAGGACATCATCGCTCTCGTCTCGCTCTACCGGCCGGGCCCGATGGGGGCGGGGACGCACAACCTGTACGCCGACCGCAAGAACGGCCGGGTGGCGGTGGAGTACCCCCATCCCGACCTCGAGGCGATCCTGGCCGAGACCCACGGGATCATGGTCTACCAGGAGCAGGTCATGCAGGCCGCCCAGATCATGGCGGGCTACTCCATGATCGAAGCCGACACCCTGCGCAAGGCCATGGGGAAGAAGATCCCCGCAGTCATGGCCCGGCAGCAGGAGCAGTTCGTGAGGGGCTGCTCCGATCGGGGCCACCCGGAGGCGCTGGGCCGCCACCTCTTCGAGCAGATATCGCACTTCGCCGGCTACGGGTTCAACAAGTCCCATGCCGCCGGCTACGCGCTGATCGCCTACCAGACCGCCTGGCTAAAGGCCCGTTTCCCGGCGGAGTACATGGCGGCCCTGCTCACCTCGGCCAAGCGGGACAAGGACCGCACCGCCCTCTACCTGAACGAGTGCCGGGCCATGGGCTTGCGGGTGCTGGTCCCCGACGTGAACCGCTCCGAGTCGGACTTCGCGGCACGCCACGGGGTGGTGCTGTTCGGCCTTTCGGCGGTGCGCAACGTGGGCGAGGGGGTGGTGGACCTCATCGCTCGCGAGCGGCGGCGGGGCGGGCCCTACTCCGACTTCCAGGACTTCGTGAACCGCGTCGACCCCTCCGTCCTCAACAAGCGCACGGTGGAGTCGCTCATCAAGGCAGGCGCCTTCGACGCCACCGGAGCGCCGCGGCAAGGGCTGCTGGCGGTCTTCGAGCAGGCGATCGACGCCGCCATTACCCGCCGGCGGGCCGAGGACATGGGGCAGTTCTCGCTCTTCGGCGGCCAGGAGGAATTCCTGCAGGAAACGGCGATCGTGATCCCCGATGTGGAGTGGGACAAGCCCACCAGGCTCGCCTTTGAGAAAGAGATGCTGGGCCTCTATGTGTCGGATCACCCTCTCTTCGGGGTGGAGACGGCGCTGCGGGCGGCGGCCACCACTTCGCTGGCGGCGCTGGCCGACGAGAAGGACGCGGCGACCGTGACCGTGGGTGGGATCGTGGGGGCGGTGAACCGGCGCTACACCAAGTCGGGGGAGTTGATGCTCTACTTCCAGCTCGAGGACCTGGAGGGGAGCGCCGAGGTGGTCTGCTTCCCGCGCACGACCACGGAGCACGGGCACAAGGTGCGCCCCGACGCCATCCTCGTGGTGAGCGCCCGGGTGGACCAGCGGGGGGATGCGGTGAAGCTGATCGCCCTCTCTCTGGCCGAGCCCGACCTGTCGAGCGGCCCCACGGTCCGGCTGCAGGTGCCCGCAACGCGCATGTCACGCGAGTTCGCCGCCCGGCTGCGGGCGGTGCTTTCCAATCATCCCGGTGTGGCCCCGGTCTTCCTCCACATGACCGGGGGCGAGCAGGACACGGTGGTACGCCTCGGCGACGAGCACCGTGTCGAGCCGCGCACCGCCCTCTACGCCGAGTTGCGCGAGCTGCTGGGACCCTCGGCCATCCTCCGTTGATCGCAAAGACGGCGGTTCCCGGTAGTCTCGGTCGGGGCAGAAGAGGGATGAACCGCAAGATCCTGATTTCTTCACTTGTGGTGGTGCTCGTCTCGGTGGCCTTCCCAGCCGTGGCGGCCGGGGCTCGGGTGACCGACGAGCAGCTGCGGCGCGCCGTCGAGGACCTGGACCGGGCTCGTTCTGAGGCTGGGTTCGCCGGCGCAGAGCTGGCGGCGGCGCGCTCCGAGGCGGCCCGGCTGCGCTCCCGGCTCGAGGGTCTGACAGACCAGGTGGCCGCCGCCGAGGTGGCGTTTGCCGGGGCGCGGCAGGAGGCGCGGGCCCGGGCCCGGGCGCTGTACGTCTCCGTTGGGGTGGGCAGCTCCGCGACGGGTGAGATCGGCCCGGAGGCCGTGGTGAGGCAGGCCTACGCCTCTGCCGTCGCCAGTCGTGACCGGGAGGTGGTCAACGGCCTGGCGGCCGCGGCGGCCGACCGGGACCGGCTGCGCTCCTCTCTGCGGGAGGCGGCGGGCGAGCAGGCCCGCCTGGCGCGGCGCCTGGAGGATCTGGCGACCGAGGCGGGCCGGACGCTGGCCGAGGCGGAGGCGGAATACGCCCGGGTGCGCACCGCCTGGGAGGTCCAGGAGGCGGAACGGCGAGCGGCCGCGGCGGCTGCTGCCGCCGCCCAGACCTCCACGACGACCTCCCCTACCACCACCGTGCCGGCCGTCATCACCACGACGACGGCCGCGACCACGACGACCGGGACGGGCCCGGCCACGACCACCACGCTGCCCGATCCGGTGGATGGGGGACTGTTCCCCCCGCTGGTGGAGCGCTGGCGGCCCCTGGTGGCGGCCTACTTCCCGGCGAACCTGGTAGACGAGGCGCTGGCGGTCATCCGCTGCGAGAGCTTCGGCGACCCCTCCCTGGTGAACCCTTCGAGCGGGGCCTCCGGCCTGTTCCAGCACATGCCGCGCTACTGGCCGGCGCGGGCCGCAGCCGTCGGGTTCCCGGGGGCTTCGCCGCTGGAAGCCGAGCCGAACGTCGCCGCGGCCGCCTGGCTCGTCCGGGTGTCCCTGGAGGACGGCCTGCCCGCGTGGTACTTCTGGAGCTGCAAGCCCTGAGGGCATTACCCGGGCCTGCCCGGGTACGCCGGCCCGGTGCTCTACCCTTGGCGTCGTCGCCGCCGGAGGAGTGATGGCTGCATTTGATGTCGACGCCTTCATCGAGCGGTTCCGCGAGCGCGCCGCCGCCGTCCGGGAACGAGGCATCCCCCCGCTCGAGGGCCAGGCCCGCCGCCGCTACGTCGAGGCCGCCGAGCAGGACCACATGGACTACTCCCTGCTGGCGGCGGCCGGGTGGGCCGTTGAAAACGGCACGCTGGTCCTGCGCATCCCCCTGCAGTAGAGGGGGTGCGCCAATAGGCCGCCTCCTCTCGCCGGATGCCGGCCGATGGTCCGGCGGCATCCGGCTCTGAAGCGGACCTATTTGCGCACGCCCTAGCCGCCGGACGGGGCGCCGGCAGACTGGCCTTGTGGATCAGGCCGGAGGGGAGGCCTCCCGCCGGCGAGCCTCGGCCCGTCTCTCCGACTCGAGACGCTCCAGGCCGTGCTCGCCGGGATCTACGAAACACATGGCCGCTGCCAGGGCCCGATGGCCGGCTTGGTCGCGGATGAGGCGGTGCATCTCGGCGCAGACGCGGCGATAGCCGGGATGGCCGCCGGCCTGGGTGCGCAACTCCAGGAGGTGGAAGGCCTCGCGGGCGTTGAGTTGGACGCAGAAGCGGATCCGGTAGGCGAACGGCACGGCGTACTGGGCCACCTCCGGGCCGAGAGCCTCGGTCAGGCGGGCGTGCAGGCCCCCGGCGGCCTCCATGGCCGTGGCCCATGCGGCGGTGGCGCCGGCCTCTTGAACCCCCGGCGGGGTGACGAAGCCGTGGCGGGTGCCCAGGCGCTGCCAGTCGATGGTGAGGATGCGGTGACGCTGCAGGTCGCGGAAGATGCCGTAGTCACAGAGCAGGTCGAAGCGGTAGGCGACCCGCTCCACGCCGCGCCCGGGCTTGTGGCGGCGGTTGGCGCGCTCCCCGGCGTATGCCGCGATGAGGCGGGCCACCTCGTTGCGGGGGAGGGAATGGATGTGGCGCAGCAGCTGATCGTCGGGCAGGTTGGTGTAGGGATAGAGCGCAGCCGCGGCCACCTTCG
>JALOLI010000319.1 GCA_025456165.1 Acidimicrobiia bacterium
CGGTGGTTCGGCGCCGGCGTCCCCGGCCTCCCGTCGCGGAGGCCGCCGGTACGATGCCGGCATGGTCGCACTCATCGTCGTGCTCGCCGTCGTCGTCGTACTGGCCCTGGCGCTGGCCCTGGCCTACAACCGCCTCGTCCGCTTGCGCAACCGGGCCGCGAATGCCTGGGCCCAGGTCGACGTGCAGTTGCGCCGCCGCTACGACCTGATCCCCAACCTCGTCGAGGCGGTGAAGGGCTACGCCGCCCACGAGCGGCAGACCTTCGAAGAGGTGGTGGCCGCTCGCAACGCCGCCCAGGCGGCGGGATCGGTGGTCGAACAGGCCGCCGCCGAGAACACCCTGGGGGGCATGCTGCGGCGCCTGTTCGCCCTCGCCGAGGCCTACCCCGCCCTACGGGCCAGCGAGAACTTCCAGGCGTTGCAGGCCGACCTGCGCGATGCCGAGGACCGCATCGCCGTCGCCCGCCAGATCTACAACGACAGCACCCTGTCGTACAACAACGCGGTGCAGACGGTGCCCACCAACCTGGTGGCCGCCCTGTTCCGCTTCACTACCCGGGACTTCTTCGAGATGGGTGAAGAGGCTCGCAGCGTGCCCAAGGTGCAGTTCTGAAGCGCCTCGCCTGCTTCGCCCTGGCCCTCGCCGCTCTCCTGGCGGCGGCTGCCCCGGCCTGGGCCAAGGAGTACTCGCTCCCTGCCGCCGACGTGGAAGTCGTGGTCGAGCGAGACGGATCGCTCCGGGTGACCGAGCAGATCACCTACGACTTCGCCGGCAGCTTCTCGGGCGGCTACCGGGAGATCCCGCTGCGGCCGGGCGAGACGATCGACGAGATCGCCGTGTCTGAAGGAGGCACGCAATACGCCGCCGGCGCCTCGGCGGAACTCGGCTCCAGCGGCACCCCGGGAACTTTCGGCGTGGAGGACCTGGGGGGCCGGGTGCGGATCGTGTGGCACTACGCCGCCGCCGACGAGGCGCGCACCTTCATCCTCGACTACCGGCTGCGGGGGGTGACGGTGGCCTACGACGACGTGGCCGACGTCAACCTCAAGGTGTGGGGCGACGAGTGGTCGGTCGGCCTGAACCGCCTCACCGCCCGCGTCCTGCTCCCGGCCGCCGACCTGGTCCCCGGCACGGTCCTGGTATACGGGCACCCCGCCACCATCGACGGGGAGACGACCCTGGGCGCCGACGGGCTCAGCCCAACGCTCGAAGCCCGGGCCGTGCCCGAGGGGCAATGGGTGGAGATCCGGGTCGTCTTCCCGCGTCGCTTGCTCTTCTCCACCGAGGGGGCGACGGTGAGCCCGGGGGCGGCCCTGGACGTGATCCGCAGTGAGGAGTTGGCCGCGACCGAGCGGGCCGAGGACTCCCGGGGCGGGGTGGTGCCCTCCTTGTGGCTGTTCGGCGGTCTTCTGGGCGCCATCCCCGCCGCCCTCTACGCCGCCTACCGGCGCTTCGGCATCGAGCCGAAGGTGGCCTACGACCGCGAGTACGAGCAGGCCCCGCCCTCGGAGTTGGAGCCGGCCCTGGTGCCCGCGCTGCTCAGCCAGGGCGGAGTGGACGAGAAGGGCTTCACCGCCACCCTCTTCGACCTGATCCGCCGCGGGGTGCTCACCGCCTCCCCGGAGACGGTGGAGCGGGTGACCTGGGCGGGCCTCCGCCGGGAGCAGATCAGCGACCTCGTCATCGGCCTGGCCGACGGCGAGCCCGGGCCGCTGCGGGAGCACGAGAGGCGAGTGATGACCGTCATGGGCCGCGTGCTCGACGAGGGCCCCCAGCCGCTCACGCAGTTCCGCGCCCGGATCCGTGCCGACGCCTCGGCCAACGCCGGCACCTACGACTCGTTCCGGGAGGCGGTGCGCCAGGCCCTCACCGGCCGGCGCCTGCTCGACGAGACCGGGCTGAAGGCGGGGAAGTGGCTGCTGGGGACCGGACTGGTGGTGGGGATCGGAGGGTGGTTCCTGGCCCCGGCCCTCCCCTGGGTGTCGGGGTCCGTGAACCCGGCGGCGGCGGGGGTGGCTCGTTTCGGCTTCATCGTGGTGGGCGGACTGGCGGTCCTGGCCGCGGCCGTCACCCAGGCGGCCCGCACTCTCTGGGTGCGGCGCACCGCGGCCGGGGCGATGGAGGCCGCCCGCTGGCAGGCCTTCCGCCGCTACCTCTCCGACTTCAGCCGCCTGCAGGAGGCCCCGGCGATCTCCCTCAAGCTCTGGGACCAGTTCCTGGTCTACGCCATCGCCCTGGGGGTAGCCGAGGATGTGCTCGAGGCAGCCCGCCTCCACGCCCCGCCCACGCTCGAGGAGACCTCCTCCCTCTACTGGTACTCCGGCCACGGCTACGGCGGGCACAGCGCCAATGCCTTCGCCGGCATCGAGCAGGCCCTGACCGGAGCTTTCACTCACCCCGGGTCGTCGGGGGGCGGGGGCGGCTTCTCCAGCGGCGGAGGCGGCGGAGGAGGAGGTGGCGGCGGCGGCGCCTGGTAGCCCCTGAGCAGGGCATTCCCTAAAGAAACGACCGCCGCGGGCCGACCTCTCTCCGGGAAGAACCCGAAAGGCCGCCGCGTGAACGACCACATCCTCGTGATCGAGGATTC
>JALOLI010000320.1 GCA_025456165.1 Acidimicrobiia bacterium
CTGCAGGTCGCCTACGCCTTCGGCCGCCCCGTCGTGGCCACCACCGTGGGCGGCCTCCCCGATGCCGTGGAAGATGGGGTGACGGGGCTGCTGGTGCCCCCGGCGGACCCGCCCGCCCTGGCCCGGGCACTGGTCAAGTTGCTCTCCGATCCGGACGAAGCACTGCGCATGGGAGCCGAGGGCCGAGCCGTTGCCGAGGTGCGGTACTCCTGGGAGCCGATCGCCGCCGCCATCCTCGGCGTGTACCAGCGGGAAGAGGAGCGCCGGTGATAGGGATCGTGTTCTGGGTGGCGGTGGCCCTGGTGGCCTACACCTACGCCGGGTATCCCCTGATGCTCGCCCTGGTGTCGCGACTGCGGCGGCCCCCCACCCGGTCCGATTTCACCCCGTCGCTCACCCTGATCATCGCCGCCTACGACGAGGAGGCGGTGCTCGAGGGCAAGCTGCGCGAGACCCTAGGGCTCGACTACCCCGCCGACCGCCTGCAGGTGATCGTGGCCGCCGACGGCTCCACCGACGGCACCGCCGACATCGCCCGCTCCTTCGCTCCCCGGGTGGAGCTGGTTCACCGGCCCGAGCGCGCCGGGAAGATGGCCGCCATCAACCGCGCCATGGAGCACGCCCGCGGCGAGGTGGTCGTCTTCTCCGACGCCAACAACCGCTACCTGCCCGACGCCCTCCGCGAGATGGCCCGCCCGCTCGCCGACCCGGCGGTCGGCGCGGTGACCGGACGCAAGACCGTGGCCGCCGAGGACGGCCTGGGGTACTCCGAGGGCCTCTACTGGCGCTACGAGTCGAAGATCCGCTCCTGGGAGACCCGCCTCGGATGCTGCGTCGGCGTCAACGGGGAGATCTTCGCCATCCGCCGGGCCCTGTTCCGCCCGGCCCCGCCGGGGGTAGTCAACGACGACGCCTGGATGGCCCAGGAGGTCATCAGGGCCGGCGGCAACGTGGTCTACAACGAGAAGGCGGTATCGGTGGAACGCGTCTCCCCCACCGCCGCCGACGAGGCGAAGCGTCGGGCCCGCATCGTGGCCGGGCAGTACCAGATGCTCGGCCGCCCCGGCGAGTGGCCGTGGAGGCGCCCGGTGGTGCTGTGGGAGATGGTGTCGCACAAAGTGCTGCGGCCCCTGGTGCCTTTCGGCATGATCGCCGCCGCCGCCGCCGCCACCGCCGCCCTCTTCCGGCCGGGGGCGGGGTCGGGCGCCGCCGGTCTGGTCTACCTGGCCCGGCCGTGGAACTGGGTGGCCGCCGGCGGCCAGGCCGCCTTCTACGCCCTGGCGGCCGTCGGCCACCGCCTCGGCGGGCCGATCGGCAAGGTGGCCTACGTGCCCCGGTTCCTGGTGGACTCCAATGCTGCTGCCCTGCGCGGCCTGGCCCGCCACCTCAGGGGCGGGCAGTCGGCCAACTGGGAGCGGGTCGGCCGCCGCGAGGCCGCCGGGGCCGACGGATGAGCCTGCGCCCCGCCCCCGCAGTGGTGCCCTTCTTCGAGGACGTCACCGACGACGACGCCTTCGCCTCCCTGGCCCCCGAATGGGACCGCCTGCTGGGTGGGTCTTCGGTCCGGTCGCCCTTCCTCACCTGGGCCTGGGTGAGCGCCTGGCGCGACACCCTCGGCGCCGGGCACGACCTGGCGGTGGTAGCCGCCCGCCACCCCGGCGACGGCAGCCTGCTCGGCCTCGCTCCCTTCGCCGTCGAGGGCCGACGCGCCCCCGGAGGGATGCACTACCGGGCTCTGGTGTTCCTGGGATCCGGGCCGGCGGCGCCCGACCACCTCGATCTCCTGGTGCTGCAGGGCTGGGAGGGGGCCGTGGCCGCTCCCCTGTGGGGCGCCGCCCTGCGCCGCTCCCGGCCCGACCTGGCCGACCTGGACGGCCTGCGAGCGGGGGGTCTGCTCGAGGCTCTTGCCCTGCGGCGCCGTGCCGACCGCCGGCGCTTCGCCGCCCCCATCCCCTGCCCCCACCTCCCCCTCCCGGCGACCTGGGAGGAGTATGAGGCGAGCCTGGGACGGAACCTCCGGCAGAACCTCCGGCGTTATGCCCGTCGCCTGGAACAGGAGGCCCCCGGCCCGGTCACCCGGCGCCTGGTCGTGCGCGCCGAGGAGATCGATCCGACTCTCGACGACCTGGCCCGGCTACATCAGCAGATCCGCACCTCTCGGGGCCAGAAGGGGGCCTTCCACAGCCCCGAGCTGACGGCTTTCCATCATCTCGCCGCCCGCCGATTCCTGGAAGCCGGGCGGCTGCGGCTGAGCCGCCTGGACGTCGACGGGAAGGCAGCGGCCGTCATCTACTGCGTCCGCCAGGGGGATGTCGTCTCCTTCTACACCACCGGCTACGACCCGGACTACGCCCGCTTCGGGCCCGGCCGGGACCTGATGGCCCACGCCATCGGCGCGGCCATCGCCGAAGGAGCCACGGAGTTCGACTTCCTGCGAGGCGACGAGGCCTACAAGGACCACTGGGGCGCCCGCCTCCGCCACGACTGGCGGGTGGTGCTGCCCACCGGCCCCCGCGGCCGCCTCCTCGTGGGCGGGCGACGCTTGCTGCGGCCGGTGCGCCGCGCCGTGGCCGGCCTGGGCTCCCG
>JALOLI010000321.1 GCA_025456165.1 Acidimicrobiia bacterium
AAGTGGCGCCCGAAAGGCTCCCGAGCAGCCAGAAGGTGATGGCCGGGAGCTCGGCGAAGGGATCCGCCAGGTACTTGATGATCCCGACGCCGGCGGAGAACAGGGCCGAGACGGCGATGCCGCCGAGTACCAGGCGCAGCACCCATCCTCCGAAGTGCAGCCGTCGCGCCACGGCGTAGGAGATCGCCAGGCCGGCCAGGGCGAAGACCAGGGCGGAGACCTCTATCGCCAGCGGTGACGCCCCGGCGCCCAGGCCCAGGATGGCCAGGGCGGCCCCGAAGGCCGCGCCCTGCGACACCCCCAGGAACCCCGGTTCGACCAGCGGGTTGCGGAAGACCGTCTGGAGGACGATGCCCGCGCCCGACAGGCTCATGCCCAGCAGCGCCGCGACCACCACGCGGGGGAGGCGCAGCGACCACACCACCCGGGCCGCCAGGTCGTCTTCCCACAGGAGCTGCGGGGGGGTCCAGAAGGGCCCGGGGTACCGGCCGATGAAGAGCGACAGGGCGGCGATCACCAGCAGGGCCAGCGCCAGGGGCCAGAGCGCCCGGATCGCCGACGGACGCGGCGGGCTCCAGTCGGGAGGGGCCGTTACGGGAGGCTCCCGAACAGCGTCGGGACCACTTCCGCCTGGACCGCTTCGGGGGTGAGGCGGTAGAGCGCGGTGAAGAAGGCCTCGATCTCACCCATCAGGTCGATCCCGGCGGCCGCTTGCGGCTGCACCTTTGTGAAGAGCCAGGTGAGCCCCAGGATCCAGCGGGAGTCGGGCTGGTCCCAACTGGTGTGGTCGCCCGGCCACCCGTAGATGCTGCCGGTCTGGGCAGCCGCGAGCGCCTGCCAGGCCGGGTCGCCCTGCAGGGTGGCGGCCACCGCGGCGGAGTCGCCGGCGTAGGAGATCAGGTAGATCTGGTCGGGGTCCCAAGCCGCGATCTGTTCGAAGCCCACGGTGATCCAGCCGTTCCCGACGGCCTCGCCGACCCACACCGGGGTGCCGCCGGCGAGCGTCACCATGGTCGTCTGCAGCCACGAGCCCGGCGGCACTTCGAAGGTGGTGGTCCCCTCGCTCGCGGAGTACTGGAGGACCAGGACCGTCGGCCGGCGGTCCTGGCCCAGTCCGGCGGTGGCCGCGGCGATTTCCGCCGTCCCTTCGCGGTAGAAGGCGGCGATCTCCGCGGCCCGCTCCGGCTCGCCGAGGACCGTACCCAGCACGGCGAGGTCGCGCTCGTACTGCTCCGGGGTCTCCAGATCCAGGTAGAGGACCGGGATACCCAGTTGCTCCAGGGGAGCTCCGAGATCGCTTGCCATGTAGGACTTCAGGATGACGAGGTCCGGGCCGGAGGCGGCGATCTCCTCGGGCCCGACGTTCCTCGGGAAGATGGTCTTGGCCGACAGAGCGGGGTCGACGAGGGCCGCAAAGGCCGCGCTCGAGTCCCGGCCGGCCTCGAGGCCGACCAGGCGCGCCCCGCCGCCGGGGAAGAGGTAGACGGCGTCGAAGATCATGAAGGCCCCCCGTCCGGCGACCGCGATGCGCTCGGGGATGTCGGGCAGGGTCACGGTTCGATCGAGGGCGTCGACGACCACGACCGCTGCGCCGGGTGAGCCGGAATCGCCGGGGCTGCAGGCCGTCAGCGTCAGGGCGAGCGCCACCGCGAGAGCCGCCATCGCCGGGAGTCGAAGGGGGCTGCCGCTCCGCATCATGCCGGGTTGCTCCGTTCGCCGTGGCCGGAGGGGCCGGGGTCGGATCCTTCTCCAAGCCGCCGCCGGGTTTGGTAATCTCATTGTGATTATAGGTGGCCCCGATCGGGTGCCGGCCCCGGCCCGGGAGGGAAGGGGCGGGGCGGGGCCCGGAAAGGCGGAGATGGAGCCGACGGAACTCTCCCTCACCGAGCACGCCGTGCTCGGTCTCCTGGCCGAGGGGCCCAGCCACGGCTTCGCTCTGGCGCGGGCGCTGCAACCCGGGAGCCCGGTGGGACGCATCCTGACCGTGCGCCGGCCGCTCGTCTACCGGGCCCTGGGGCGGCTGGTGGCGGCCGGCTTCGCCGCGCCGGTCAGGAGGGAAGCCGGGGACGCCGGGCCGGAGCGGGTGATCCACCGCATCACTCCCCGTGGCCGGCGGCGGCTGGAGCGGTGGCTCGGCGAGCCGGTGGCCCACGTCCGGGACCTGCGCCTCGAGTTCCTCGTCAAACTGGTGCTCCTGCAGCGCTCCGGCGCCTCACCCGCAGCCCTGGTGGCGCGCCAGCGGGCCGCCCTTCACGACGCCCTGGCCGCCCTCGAGGAAGGCGCCGGCAACCTCACCGACCCCGTCGAGCTCTGGAGGGCGCACAACGCGACGGCCGCCTCAACCTTCCTGGCCGACCTCGAGGGCCGGCACCGTCCCCTCTGATCCCGGCGGCCGGCCGCTCACTGGTAGCGTCGCTTCCAGCCTTAGCGGAGGCCCGATGCCTCTTGACCCCAACCGGGAAGCCGACCTCCTGAGCGCCGCGCTGCGCGCCTTAGCCCCGGTGCCGGTGGACCCCGCGCCCATAATCCGCACCGCCCGGCCCTTCTACGGGGCGAGCCTGGGCGGCATGGAG
>JALOLI010000322.1 GCA_025456165.1 Acidimicrobiia bacterium
CCGGATCGGGGAGGAGGGGGGGCCTCGGAACGGGAGGGGAGGCACCTGGTGGCCCTTACGTTGAGCTCCACGGGCCGATCGGAGGAGGCGAGCAGCGCCGTCATGGCGGCGGCGTCGGTGGCCGGCAGCAGCGGGATGTCGTCGGTCGGCACGGCGGCCGAGGAGCAAGCGGCTGCCAGGAGGGCGGCGGCCAGAGCGAGGGCGAGGCGACGGGGCACGGCGGCGGAGGGTAGCGAAGGGCCGCCGGCAGACCAGGGGCGGGGGAAGAAGCCCCGCCCGAGGGGGCGGAGGGGATTGGGCGGAGGGGGCAGGCTTCCCCTCCCACGGCGGTGGGAGGGGATTGAGGGGAGGGCTGCTGTTGTTGCGCCTTCGCCTCTGCGAGCCCGAAGCGCCTACAACCCCGCCCGCGCCCGTTCCAACGCCTTGTCGATCTCGACGCGGCCCACCTTCATGGCCTTCGGGTCGCGGCGCAGGGCCTCCAGGGCCGCCTCCCGGAGCATGCCGGTGAGGTCGGCGAACGACAGGCCCTCGGCCTGTCCGGCCAGGGCGTCGAGGTCCACATCCTCGGCGAAGGGGATGTCGGACATGCCCAGCATCGCCCGGCGGGCCTCGGCGTTGGGCAGGGCCAGTTCGAGGTGCGACTCGAAGCGGCCGGCCCGCAGCAGGGCCGGGTCGATGAGGTCCATGCGGTTGGTGGCGCCGATCACCACCACGTTGCCCCGCTCGGAGATGCCGTCCATCTCGGTCAGCATCGCCGCCACCACGGTGTCGGTGACGGTGGTGGTGGAACGCCCCCGCACCGGGCACAGGGCGTCCAGCTCGTCGAAGAACAGGATCGACGGCGCCGCCGCCCGGGCCCGGGCGAAGACCTCGCGCACCGCCCGCTCCGACTCGCCCACGTACTTGTCGAGCAGCTCGGCACCCTTGACGGAGAAGAAGGCGGCCCCCGCCTCGTGCGCCAGGGCCCGCACCACGAAGGTCTTCCCCGTACCCGGAGGGCCGAAGAGCAGCAGGCCCCGGGGCGGGGTGATGCCGAGGCGGCGGAAGCGCTCCGGGTCGGTGATGGGCCAAACCACCGCCTCCATGAGGCGCTGTTTCACGTCGGCCAGGTTGGCCACCCGGTCGAAGCCGTGGGCAGGCATCTCCCCGGTGGGCACCGATCCCAGCGACGGGGTGGTGCCGGCGATGGCCTCCAGCAAGGCCGCCGTGGTCAGCGGCCCCTTGCCGGCGGCCAGCATTGCCGAGGCGTGCACCACGGCCGACACGACGTCGGCTCCGGAGAACCCGGCAGAGCGGGCGGCCAGAGCCTCGAAGTCGATCTTCTCCGACGGCACCCGGCGCAGGGCGGCGGCGAAGAGCAGGCGGCGGCGCTCCAGGCTCGGCGGCGGGATCACCAGGCGGCGGGGGAGCAGGGGCGACCCGGTGACGGCGGCGCCCAGGCCGGCCGCCGACCCCACCCCGAGCACGCAGGCCGTCCCCGGCTTGCCGGCCACGGCGTCGAGGAACCAGCGCAGGATGGCGGCGGTCTGGGTGCGGAAGAGGCCGTCCTCGCCGGCGACGGCGTCGAGGCGGTCCACGAACAGCACCACCGGGGGGAGGCTGGTCTTAGCCGCCTTCTCGAGGACGTCGAGCAGGCGCTCCGGCTTGAACACCATCTCGAGGGAGACTTCCTCGACCCGGGCCCCGGCCCGGGCGGCGGCGGCCGCCACCAATTCCGATTTGCCGCATCCCGCCGGTCCTTCGAGGACCACCCCGGCCACTCGCGGCAAGCCCCAGGCGGCGGGCAGATCCTCGGGTGAGGTGAGGAGTTTCAGCCACCCGGTGAGGGTCTCCACCTCGGGGTCGAGGCCGGCCAGCAGGGCCTCGGCGGTGCTGGGGCCCTCGCCCGCCACGGCGCCCTCGGGATGCCGCAGGGCCGCCTCCCGCCGCCCCCGGGGCCCGACGACGGTGGCGGCGCCGACCAGCCCGGCGGGGGAGGGGATCACCTCGAGCACCCGCAGGGTGATGGGCTTGGTCTCGACTCCGTCGCCGGGGGCGTAGGAGGGATCCACGGCCACGGTGTCGCCGGCGGTGACGGGCAGGCCTTGCAGCGCCCGGGCCAGGTGCCGGGGGTCGAGGGGCAGGGCCTCGGAGTCGAGGATGACCTGCTGCGCCTGGGGCAGGTTGGCCCGGGCCACCGGGACCGCCTGGCCGGCGGCCACGCCGGCGTTGGCCATCGACCGCTCACCCAGCAACAGAGTGGTGGGGCTGCCCACTTCGCCCGGGCGCACCAGGACGTGGGTGCGCCCGAGGCGGGCCACGCCGCCGCCGGGCAGTCCCATGGCGGCCAGCAAGGTGGCGTCGGCGCGGGCGACGGGGTCGGTGCCGGGGCGGACGGTGAGGCGCATGAGCGGAGGCTAATGCGGGAGTAGAGGCGCGACGCAGGTTGGGTTGCTCTTTGCCCTCTCCGCTGCGCCGCAAGCGGCTCCGCACCTCTCCCGCCTGCGGCGGGAGAGGTGGAAGAACCCCCTACGCCGGGGCCACCGTGCAGATGCAGTCGGGACGGGCGGGGGGCCGCCTGGTGCCCGCCG
>JALOLI010000323.1 GCA_025456165.1 Acidimicrobiia bacterium
GCCCCCAGGTAGTTGTAGAAGCCCATGAGGGGATCGCCCATCTGGCTGGCCCCCGACATCCCGACCTGGTAGAGGCTCGTCGGGTAGTTGTGGTCGGCGTAGTCGAGACTGCTGCCCTCAGAAGGCCCCACCAGTACCGCGGTGTCGTTGCCCCCGGCGTGGCCCACCGTCAGCCCCTGGATCTGCCCGGGCAGTTGGGTGTAGGTGGAGGCGGCGTCCTCGAGTTTGAACGCAACCACGCCGTTGCCGCCCCCGCCGTCCACGGGCAGCTCGTCGATCTTCCAGTAGTAGGTGCTGCCGGCGATGTCCAGCGACCCGGCCGCCAGGAAGACCGGGGTGTCCAGGCTGGAGGTGCCCTCGGCGACGACGGCGCCGGTCTCCGGGTTCACGGCGATGATCTTGCCGTCGGAGGGCAGCGCCAGCCAGACCAGGTTGAAGGCGATGACGATGGCGGAGGGGCAGGCCCCCAGGTCGAGGCGCCCCGTGACCTCGCCCGATGCCACGTCCAGCCGCACCAACTGTCCCCCCAGGCAGTCGCTCACCCACACCCAGCCGAGACCGACCGCGATGAGGTCGGCGCTCAGGCCGGCCGGGGTGACCCCGGCGCAGGTCCCGCCCTCGACGTCCCAGCGGGCGACTGCTCCGGAGTCCCAGTCGGTGTACCAGATGGTGTCGGCGGTCTCGCCGCCAGCAGTCGTCGTGGTAGTCGACTCGCCCGGGCCGGCAGTGGTGCTGCCGTCGTCCCCGCCGCAAGCAGGGAGCAGGAGAGCGATAGCGAGCAGGAGCAGGATCGCCGGATGGCGGCGCATGCGGACCTCCCTCGTGCTCCCCTCATCATCGCGAACGGCGGGTCGGCGTGACGGCCTGACAGGCGCCTATTCGCCGGTGAGGTGCAGCACCAGAGCCGCGAACGGAGGCAGTTCCGTGAGTGGCCGGTAACCCTCAAAGCCCCCCACAGCCGTGACCGCCGGGGCTGCGGCGGAGGTGTCGGAGCCCGCCACCATCTCCGCCCCGGTCACGCCTTCGAGAGAGCCCTCGGCCAGGCTGAGGGCGTAGTCCGAGATCGGATCGCCGGTCAGGTTGACGATCACCAGGACGTGGTCGTCGCCGGCGCTGCGCAGGTAGGCAGCGACGCGGTCGTTGCCGGTATCGACCACGGCCAGGTCCCCGAAGCGCAGGGCGGCGCTGCCGTTGCGGTAGTGGATGAGGCTGCGGTAGTGGCTCAGGAGAGAACCCGCGTCGCCGGCCTGGGCGGCGACACTCCGCTCGGCGAAGCCCGGGTCCGGGGCCTCCCACGGCTCTCCCGTCGTGAAACCCACCCCGGGCCCCTCGCCGGTCCACGGCATCGGGGTGCGGATGCGCTCGTCGGGCTTGGCCCCGGCCAGGCCGATCTCCTCCCCGTAGTAGACGAACGGGGTCCCCGGGCTGGTCAGCAGCAGGGTGGCCAGCAGGCGGGCGATGGGCAGCATGAACTCATCCGGCGCCCCTCGCGAGACGGCGCTCCACACCCGCTCCTGGTCGTGGTTGGTGAGGAAGGTGGCGGCGTGGCCGGCCGGGTAGGCGGCCACCTCATCCAGGACCTCGGCGAGGATGCCGCCGAGGCCCGTCTGGAGGGCCAGGCCGGCACCCTGGCCGAAGTCGAAGTCGAACACCAGGTCCATGGCGTGGGGCACGTAGCGGGCGGTGACGGCGCTCTCGCTCCACACCTCGCCCAGGATCAGGGCGGTCGGGTCCACCCGGTGCACGAAGTCGGTGAAGCCGGCCATCCAGTGGCGCGAGGCCACGGTGTCCTCCTGTACCGGCCCCTGCTCCACGAAGTGCTTGGCGGCGTCGATCCGGAAGCCGTCGACCCCGACCTCCTCGAGCCAGAAGCGGGCCACATCCTGGAGTTCGGCGGCCACCGCCGGATTCTCCAGGTTCAGGTCGGGCATCTTCTCCCAGAAGAGGGCGTAGTAGACCCGTCCGTCCCGCTCGTGCCACACCTGCTGGTCCCACGGGCCTCGCCAGCCGGGCGACTCGTCGCGCCATAGGTACCAATCGGCATAGACCGGGTCGTCGGCGGCGGAAGCCTCGAACCAGGGGTGCTCGTCGGAGGTGTGGTTGAGCACCAGGTCGATGACGATGGCGATGCCCCGTTCGTGGGCGGCGTCGAGGAAGGCCGTGAAGTCCTCCATGGTCCCGTAGTCGGGGTTCACCGCCCGGTAGTCGGTGACGTCGTAGCCGTGGTAGGAGGGGGAGGCGAAGACCGGCATCAGCCAGAGGCCGGTGACGCCCAGGTCGGTGGTGGTGGCCGGATCGCCGTCGTTGAGGTAGTCGAGAGAGGCGGTGAGCCCGTTGAAGTCGCCGATGCCGTCGCCGTCGGAGTCCTTGAAGGACCGCACGAAGACCTCGTAGAAGGTGCGCTCGCTCCACCAGGGGAGGCCGGCCTCGGCCGCGGTCGACGGGGCGCCGCCGGACCCGCAGGCGGGCAGGGCGAGGGCGATCGCCAGCAGGGCGAGGATCGGGCTGAGACGGCGCATCGAGGCCTCCGGTCGCACGGCTGCCCTCCAGGGTAGGCCCGCCG
>JALOLI010000046.1 GCA_025456165.1 Acidimicrobiia bacterium
GAACCAGGGATGCCGGTCGGAGGTGTGGTTGGGCACCAGGTCCACGACCAGGCGCAGGCCCCGCTCGCGGCAGCCCGCCAGCAATCGGTCGAAGTCCTGCAGATCGCCGAAGAGGGGATCCACCCCGCAGTAGTCGGCCACGTCGTAGCCGAAGTCGGCCATGGGTGAGGGGTAGAAGGGCGAGAGCCAGACGGCATCCACCCCGAGGGTCTCCGCCAGGTAGGGCAGGCGGCGCCGGACGCCCTCCAGGTCCCCCACCCCATCCCCGGTGGCGTCCTGGAACGAGCGAGGGTAGACCTGGTAGAAGACCGCCTCCCGCCACCAGTCGGTCACCCGGTGGCTCCGGCCGCGCTCCCCAGGCGGCCCCGCCGCGCCGCCACCATCTCGGCGACGATGGCCACAGCCACTTCCTCCGGCACGGCGGCCCCGATGTCCAGGCCGATGGGCCCGTGCAGGCGCGCCAGTTGCCCGGGCGGCCACCCCTCGCCTGCGAGGCGCTCCAGTCGGGCGGCGTGGGTGCGGCGGCTGCCCAGAACCCCGATGTAGCGAGCCGGTGAGGCGAGCAGCAGGGGGAGCAGGGGCACCTCGATGCGGGGATCGTGGGCCAGGACCACGGCGTAGGTGCGCCGGTCGAGGGGCAGCCCCGGGACCACCTGGTCGGGCCAGCCGATCCGCACCTCGGCGCCGGGGTAGCGCTCCGGGAGGGCCAGGGCGGCCCGGGGGTCGCAGACGGTCACCCGGAAGCCGGCGGCCGCCGCCAGCGGGGCCAGGGCCTCGGCGGTGTGCCCGGCGCCGAAGAGGAGCAGCCGCGGCGCCGGGGCCACGGTCTCCAGGAACACCCGCGACTCGCCGTAGGCCCGCGCGGCGCTCCGCTCGGCATCCACCACCCCGGCCACCTCGGCGGCGACGGCTTCTTCCAGCGGGGCGGGGAGGTTCCCGGCGACCAGGCCCCGCTCACGGTCGAAGAGGCCGTGGGCGCCCTCTGCCGGCCCGGCCACGACGGTGGCCAGAGCCCCCACGAACTCCTCCCCGGGCTCGCTGCCGAGGAGGGCCGCCAGGCCGGCCCAGGGCTCGATGAAGACCTCGATCTCCCCGCCGCAGGAGAGGCCCACGGCGAAGGCCTGCTCGTCGGCGATGCCGTAGGCGGCGAGACGGGGCCGGCCGGTGCGCAGGACCTCGGCGGCGTGGGCCGCCACATCGCCCTCCACGCACCCGTTGCTCACCGAGCCCCAGGTGTCTCCGGCCGACGAGAGCAGCAGGCGGGCCCCTTCCCGGCGGGGGGCGGACCCGGCCACCGCCACCAGGGTGCCCGCGGCGACCGCCTTCCCTTCGGCCTCCCAACGCCGGCATACCTCGAGAGCGGAGCGCATACGCCGCCGACTCTAGGAGCGGCAGCCGGCGAGGGCAGCCCTCGCCTTGGCTGTCCGGCGCCGCCTCCTAACCTATTGGACGCGATCAGTGGGGGAAGTCCAAAGGCCTGCCGGGCGGAGGCCCCGGCATCGGGAGGAGACGGATGGCTCGCCTACACGGCCGGGGCCTCGGCATCTTCGAAGGCACCGGGGGGTTCGGGCGGCGGCGCGGCCCCGGCAGGCTGACCGTGGCCGTCACCGTGGCGGTGGCGCTCGCCCTGGCGGGGGCGGCAGGCTGGCTGCTCTTCCGCCGCTTCAACCCCGACGATGCCGTGCCGCTGGTGGTCTTCGGCATGGAAGGGCCCGACGGGCAACTCGCCGTCCTGGCCGAGGCAGTGGTGACCGGCCCGAACGGCAAGACCGCCACCACGGGAGACGACGGTGCCACCCGCCTCGCCTTCACCCCGCCGTGCCAGCTGCAAGTGACGGTGCCCGGCTACCAGGACGCCCTGTTCCAGGTGGACACCGTGCCGCCCGACGGCCCGCTGGGCCTGCAACTCGACCCCCTGGTGCTCAACGGCCGGGTCAAGGACCACCAGGGCGCCGGCGTCGTGGGCGCCACCGTGCGCTTGGGAGAGAGGGAGGCGACCACCGACCAGATGGGCGCCTTCCAGTTCGTGGCCGCCCCGCCCGGGCCCGTGCAGGCCTCCAAGATGGCCTACGCCGCCTCCGAAGCCGCCTGGGATGGCTCGGCCGGCCGCTTCGAGATCACTCTCGAGCCGTTCATCGTCAAGGGCATCCGGATCCACGGCCCCGCCGCGGGGACGGAGGGCTGGTTCGAGGACCTGCTCGACATGATCGACGGCACGGTCATCAACACCCTGGTCTTCGACACCAAGGACGAGAAGGGCCGGGTGTCCTACGAGACCGAGGTCGAGGGCGCCCAGGGCACCGGGGCCATGGTCTACGACTACGACGTAGAGGCCCTCCTCGCCATGGCCAAGGAGAGGGACTACTACACCATCACCCGCATCGTCACCTTCCAGGATCCCTTCTGGGCGACCGCCAACCCGGAGCACGCCGCCCGCAACACCGCCACCGGCGGGCTGTGGACCACCCATACCGGCCTGGCCTGGGCCGACCCCACCGACCGGGAGGCGTGGGAGTACCCGCTGGAACTGGCGCTCGAAGCCTGCCGCCTGGGCTTCGACGAGATCCAGTTCGACTACGTCCGCTTCCCCAGCGACGGCGATGTCGGCGTGCTCGGCTACGACATCCCGGTCGACGCGGAGACCCGGGCGGAGACGGTCGCCGCCTTCCTCGCCGAAGCCCGGGACCGCCTCCACCCGGAGGGGTGTGTGGTCTCGGCCGACGTGTTCGCCATCATCCTGTCTGCGCTCAACGACCAGGGGATCGGCCAGACGGTCGAGGTGATCTCGGCCGCCACCGATGCGATGAGCCCGATGATCTACCCGAGTCACTACTCCCCGGGCTGGATGGGCTTCGACAACCCCAACGACCACCCCGCCGAGGTAGTGAGGGACGCCATCGAGTCCGGCCTCCCCCGCATGCAGGGCGCCTTCCTGCGCCCCTGGCTGCAGGCGTTCTTCTACGACTCCGACCAGATCGCCGCCCAGATCGCCCAGGCCGAGGAGAACGGCCTCGGCTGGATGCTCTGGAACCAGACGAGCTCCTTCGAAGCCAACTGGTTCCCGCGGGGCTAGACCGCAGCTGCACCGGGCGGTGGGCCGCCGTGATCAAAGCGGGAAAGCCAGGCCCGGGTAGGCGGCTTCGGCGGCCGGGAAGTGCCGCCGCACCTTGGCGACGAAAGCGTCGAGGTCGTCGTCCCCTCTGTCCGGGTCGTGGCTGGTGAGCACCAGCCGCCCCACCCCGGCGCGGGCGGCGACCGTCGCCGCGGCGGCGAAGGAACTGTGGCCCCAGCCGGCCCGGGGCCCCTCCAGCTGATCCCGGGTGTACTGCGAGTCGTGGAGGAGCACGCCGGCCCCCGTGGCGAAGGCCACCACGGCTTCGTCGGCGGCAGCATCGCCCGCCTCGTGGTCGGTGATGAGGACCACCGACCCCGCCTCGCCCTCCAGCCGGAAGCCGGTGGCGCCACCGGGATGCCGCAGGGGCAGGGTGGTAACGCGCACCGGCCCGATCTGCAGCGGCCCGGTCAGGTCGGTGAACCGGCACAGGGCCGGGACCTCGTCGTAGGGAACGGGGAACAGCGGCGCCCGCAGCATGAGGTGGAGGGCCTCGGCCGCGCCCACCCCGCCGTAGCGCGCCCCGTAGAAATGGAACTGGTTGGCCCGGTCGTAGAGGGGAGCGAAGACCGGCAGCCCCTGCAGATGGTCGAGGTGGTAATGGGTGAACAGCACGGTGAAGCGCAGCGGCGGCGGCCCCAGCCGCGACTCCACGGATCGCAGGCCGGTGCCGCAGTCGATCAGCAGGTGATGGCCCGGCTCCACCTCGACGTGGTAGCACGAGGTGTCGCCCCCATAGCGCAGGTAGCCGGGCCCGCTGACCGCCATCGACCCCCGCGCCCCCCAGATGGTGAAGGCCGGGCTCATCGGCGCACCCCCTCGACGGCGTAGAGGACGTGGAGCCCCGTCTTGCCGGGCAGGGCGATGGGCGGCCGGGCGGTCGCCACGAGGCTCTCCCCCAGCACCCGGACCACGGCCTCGCTGACCAGCAGAGCGGTGCCGAAGCTGCGATTGGCCTGCTCGATGCGGGCGGCGGTGTTCACCGTGTCCCCGATCGCGGTGACGATGCGCGAGTCCCCGGAGCCCAGGGCCCCGACGACCGCCGGCCCGTAGTGCACCCCGACGCTCACTTCCAGCGCCCGCCCGTGCAGCACCACCAGGTAGGTCCTCCAGGCCTCGACCGCCGAGATCAGCTCCAGGCCCGACTGCACTGCCCGCAACGCCGGGGCGTCCTCGCCCTCACCCGCCCCGAACAGGGCCATGAGGCCGTCGCCCATGTAGGTGGCGATGCGCCCCCCGTGCCGGCCCACGGCCGCGTCGGCCAGGGCGTAGAAGCGGTTGAGGACGTGGACCACGTCGTACGGCAGCAACGACTCGGAGAAGGCGGTGAAGCCGCGCAGGTCGGCAAAGAGCACCCCCACCATGCGCTCCCGCCCCATCGGTTCCGGCACGGCCTTCCACCAGGCGGTGACGGCTTCATCGTTCTCGTAGATGACCAGACGCCGCACCACCACCGGCCCCCGCACCCGGGCCCGGCAGCCGAGGCGCAAGGCGGCATCTGCCCCGAGCGGGGCGAGCACCGCGGCCTCGTCGGGGGGCGGCGGCTCCAACCCGTCCCCGCCCTCGACCACCACCACCCGGCAGGTGGTGCAGGCCGCTTCCCCGCCGCAAGCCGAGGCGAGGGGCACCCCGGCCCGGCGCGACGCGGCCAGGAGGGTCTCCCCGGGGACAGCGTCGACGACGATCTCGTCGGGAAGGAAGCGAACCGCCGCCACGGCGGCTACTCGCGCAGCGTGCGGTCGGTGTCGGCCAGGCGCCGGGCCAGTTCTCCCATCATCGCCAGGCCGGTCTCCGGATGGGCGGACAGCAGGGCGCGCAGGTCCCATTGGGTGATGACCAGGCAGGTGGTGTCCTCCAGGGCGATCACGTCGGCGGTGCGCGGCGTGTCGGGCAGGAGCAGGGCCATCTCGCCGAAGTAGTCACCGGAGCCGAAGTGGGCCAGGACGGTATCGCCGGCTCGCACCTCGGTGCGCCCCTCGACGACGAGATAGAAGCCGCGACCGCCCTCGTCGCCCTGCTCGATGATCTGCTCCCCGGCGGCGAAGCGCCGCTGCTTGGCCGTCGCCAGCACGTCGGCGATCTGGCGGTCGGAGAACCCGGCGAAGAGGCTGCTGCGCTTGAGGTGCTCGCTGAGGCTGGCCGACATGGCGTACTCCCTGGGGCGCTCGGAGGCGAAACCAATCTATCCGGTCCGGGCAGGCTACGCCGCGCCGGGCATCCGGCGCAGGAACCAGTCCCGGGCCAGCCGCGCCACTTGTTCCATCGCTCCCGGCTCCTCGAAGAGGTGGGTGGCCCCCTCCACCACCTCCAGCCGGCACTCGGCCCGCAGGGCCACCCGTGCCTCGCGGTTGAGGTCCAACACCACGGGATCGCGGCTCCCAACGATCAGCAGAGTCGGGGCGGTCACCTCCCCCAGGTGGGGCCCGGCGAGGTCCGGCCGCCCGCCGCGGCTCACCACCGCGGCTATCCCAGCATCGCCGGCGGCGGCCCACAGCGCCGCCCCGGCCCCGGTGCTGGCCCCGAAGTAACCCACCGGCAGCCCGGCTGCCGCTGCCGGGCTGCGGCGCAGCCAGGCGGTGGCCGCCGCCAGGCGCCCGCCCAGCAACGGGATGTCGAATACCAGGGACCGGTCGGCCTCCTCTCCGGACGTGAGCAGGTCGAGCAACAGGGTGGCCAGTCCCGCCTCCTGCAGGGCAGCCGCCACCGCCCGGTTCCGCGGGCTGTGCCGGCTGCTGCCGCTGCCGTGGGCGAAGAGGACCACCCCCCGAGCCCCCGAGGGAACGGTCAGGGTGCCGCCGAGGGCGACGCCCGCCGCATCCACCACCACCTCGGAGGGCACGGGCCGCCCCGCACCGGACTCGGCCAGCAGCCGCTCCACCTCGTCGTCGCCGGTCTGGGAGAAGTCCGCGTAGGAGGCGCCGACGGCGAATAGGAAATCGGGCATCTCGACGCACACCACCCGATCCACCAGCGAGGCGAACTCCGCCACGGTTTCCGGGGCGGCCACCGGGACCGCCAGCACCACCGCCGCCGCTCCCCGCGCCCGCGCCGCCGCCACCGCCGCCCGGGCGGTATACCCGGTGGCCAGGCCGTCGTCCACCACCACAGCCGTGCATCCGGCCAGCGCCAGAGGCGGCCGGCCCCGCCGGTAAGCCCGGGTGCGCCGGTCTAGTTCGGCGGACTCGCGGCGGGTCACTTCCTCGAGTTGGGCCCGGCTCACCCCGAGGCGAGCGATCAGCGCCTCGTGGTGCACGGCGACGCCGCCCTCGGCGATGGCCCCGATGCCCAGTTCCGGGTTGCCCGGGGCGCCCAGCTTGCGCACCACCAGCAGGTCGAGGGGCGCCCCCAGCGCCCGGGCCACCTCGGCGGCGACCACCACCCCACCCCGCGGCAGCCCGAGCACCACGGGGCGGGCCGGGCCGAAGGCCCGCACTCGCTCCCCCAGGAGCACGCCGGCGTGACGCCGATCGCGGAACATCGGCCGAAGTCTGGCGGACCGGCCCGGGGCCCGCCAGGGGCGGAGGTCACCGGCCGGGGCAGCCTCTGGAGTGGACAGGGCTCACCGTCCCCCCATCCCCGGGCCGCGGCCTGAGAGCACACCTCAACAGGCATCCCACCGGCCCCTCCCCCGGCCCGTTGATGCGCGCCCTAACCTGGGCGGCCATGACCCCGCCGCGCCACCCCTCCCGCCGGGCCCCCGCCGTGGGCCTGGTGGTTGCCCTCCTGGCCGCCGGCTGTGGTGGAGGCGCGACCTCCACCACTACCACCGAGCCCCCGGTCACCACGACCTCCACCACGACCACCACCCGCCCGGCCCCGATCACGACGACTACCACCACCCTCCCGCCGGCGATCCCAGTCCGCATCGGCGTCACCCCCAGCATCGCCTTCGGGATCCCCTTCGCCCTGGCGGAAGCCGCCACCGGCATCGCCGCCGCCAACGCCCTGGAGATCACGGTCGAGGTCTTCCCCACTCCCGAGGAGGCCCTCGCCGCCGCCCTCGCCGGCGAGGTGGACGTGGCCCTGCCCGATGCCCGGTCGGCACTGGCCGCCCTGGCCCAGGGGGCCTGCTTCCTGGCCCCGCTGAACTTCGTGGACGATGACGCCATGCGCCTGGTGGGGCGGAGCGATCTGATCACCGCCGACGACCTCATCGGCCGTGAGGTGGGCACGGTGGCCGGGAGCCCGGCCGAGATAGCCCTCCGCATGTGGCTCTCGGACGAGGGGGTGGCCTGGGACGACGTGGAGGTCGTGGACACCGCCGCCCTCGACCTGGTGGCCGCCCTCACCGGGGGCCTGGTCGACGCGGTGATCTGGACCGAGCCGGTCCCGGCGCAGGCCCTGGCCGCCTGCGGCGAGGAGGAGTGCCGCTACGTCGGCGAGGTGGGCGAGTCCTATCGCGAGGTGGCCCCCGTCAGCGTCACCTGCCGCTGGCAGCAGGAGCACGGCTCCCAGGGCATGACCCGCCTGGTGCGCGCCTGGCTCGAGGGCAAGGAGTACGTGCGCAACAACCTCGATGCCGCCGCCGCCATCACCGCCGACCGCCTCCGCCTGACGGCCGACGAAGTGGCCACCCGTTGGCGGGACCGGGGCTGGCTCGGGATATGGGGCGCCAACCTCACCGACGCCCAGCTAGGGATGCTCGAAGCCTACGGCGCCTACCTGGTGGCCGCCGGGGAACTGGCCGAGGCGCCGGCGGTCTGCTCCTGGGTGAACAGCGATTGGCTGGCCCCCGGCAGATACAGTGTCGGAGTGCCACGGTCCGGCCGCCCCCGGATGCTCCTCCTCGTCGCGCTGCTCATCGCCGCGGCCGGTTGCTCGGACGACGGCTCCGGGTCGTCGGGCTCGCTCGAGCTGGCGGCGTACCAGGGGGACGGCTTCTCCATGCTGCTCCCCGCCGGATGGACGATCGTGACGGCCGCGGACGTGGACTTCGCCACGCTGTTCGAGGATGCCGGGGACTTCGCCGAGTCGGAGGCGCTGGTTCAGCAGGTGACCGCGGCCTTCGAGCAGGGCGGGAAGCTCTTCGCCATCGACCTCTCCACAGCAGCCTCGGGCTTCGCCACCAACCTCAGCATCATCGAGCTCCCCCTCCCGGCGCTCAGCATCAGCGAAGTGGAGACGGTGACCGGGCAGCAGCTCGCCGACCTGGTGGGCGCCACCGACATCACCTCAGAAGTGCGCAGCCTGCCCGCCGGTGAAGCGGCGATCGTCCGCTATCGCATGCCGACCGGCACCAGCCAGGGCATTGCGGTCACCCTGCTGACCCAATCCACCCAGTGGGTGATCACCCTGAGCGCATTGGACGTCGGCCCCCTGTCGGACGGCTTCGCGAGCATGATCGAGTCGTTCCGCGAATCCGTGTAGAACCCGCATCGATAGAGGAACCGGCACTGTCGGAGCGGGGCCCATGGCCTGGAGGCCTGCGATGCCCGGGCCTGGTGATGCTCGTTTCTAGACGCCGACTTCGGGCCGCCTTCAGGCGGATGGTCTCTAGACCGGCTCGAACCGGGCGGTGAAGTGCCGCAGCCAGGGGGCCTGCTCCACGATCCGATAGCCCCGGATGGCATCCGCCCGTCTGGCCACAGAGAGGATCACCTCGGCGACGTAGTCGATGTGGCTCTGGGTGTAGGTGCGCCGCGGCACCGCCAGGCGCACCAGTTCCATGGCCGCCGGCTCCTCGGTGCCGTCGGGGCGGGGCCGGCCGAACATCACCGAGCCGATCTCCACCCCGCGCACCCCGCCGTCCCGGTACAGCTCCACAGCCAGGGCCTGGGCCGGGTACTGCGTCGGGTAGATGTGGGGCAGCAGCGAGCGGGCATCCAGGTAGACGGCGTGCCCGCCCGGGGGCCGCACCGTGGGCACCCCGGCCTGGTGGCACTTCTCCGCCAGGTACTCCGTAGAGCGGATGCGGTAGCGCAGGTAGTCCTCGTGGAGCACCTCCTCCAGACCCACGGCGATGGCCTCCAGGTCGCGCCCGGCCAGGCCGCCGTAGGTGGGGAAGCCCTCGTGGAGGATCAGCAGGTTGCGGGCCCGGGCGGCAGCCTCGGGGTCCTTCAGCGCCAGGAAGCCGCCGATGTTGGCCAGGCCGTCCTTCTTGGCGCTGAAAGTGGCCCCGTCGGCCAGGGAGAACATCTCGACGGCGATCTGCTCGGGGGTGTGGTCCCCGTAGCCGGGCTCCCGCGCCTTGATGAACCAGGCGTTCTCGGCGAACCGGCAGGCGTCGAGGAACAGCGGCAGCCCGTGGCGGTCGCACACGGCCCGCACCGCCCGCAGGTTCTCCAGGGACACCGGCTGGCCCCCGCCGGAGTTGTTGGTGACCGTCACCATCACCAGGGGGATCTGCTCTGCCCCGACCTCGGCGATGAGCCTCTCCAGGGCGGAGACGTCCACGTTGCCTTTGAAGGGGTGCTCGAACGCCGGGTCCCGGCCCTCGGCGATCACCAGGTCCACCGCCCGGGCCCCCTGGTACTCGATGTTGGCCCGGGTGGTGTCGAAGTGGGTGTTGTTCGGGACGACCTGGCCCTCCTTCACCATCACGGCGAAGAGGATCCACTCGGCGGCCCGGCCCTGGTGGGTGGGGATCACCTCGGGGAGGCCGGTGAGGCGCCGCACCCGCTCCTGAAAGCGCCCGAAGGAGCGGCTCCCGGCGTAGGACTCGTCCCCCACCATCATCGCCGCCCACTGGGCGTCGGACATCGCCCCGGTGCCCGAGTCGGTGAGCAGGTCGATGATCACTTCGTCGGCGTGCAGGCCGAAGAGGTTGTACCCGGCGCGCTGCAGCGCCGCCTCCCGCTCTTCGGGGCTGGGGAAGGCGATGGCCTGCACCGAGTGGATCTTGAATGGCTCGATGATGGTGCGGTAGGGCATGGCACTCCTGGGCCGGGGCGGCTTCCACCCTAGGGCCTGTCACGGGCGCCGGGACGACTACCGGGCCTGCCGTCTTGCCCGCGGCGCCTCTTGAGGCCAGGATGCCGCCGTCCGCCACGGGAGGGCCATGCCGGGACAGGGTGAATCCATCGCCACGGGTCGCGAAGGGGCCCCCGTCGTGGCCGTGTTTGGCTCCTCGGCCGGACGGCCCGGCGACCCGGGGTACGAGGAGGCCCGCACCTGCGGACGGCTGCTGGCCGAGGCGGGCTACGCCGTGGCCACCGGCGGCTATGCCGGCACCATGGAGGCGTGTTCCCGCGGCGCCGCCGAGGCGGGGGCCCGGGTGATCGGGGTGACCGCCCCGGCCGCCTTCCCCGGCCGCTCCGGGGCCAACGCCTGGGTGGGCGAGGAGGTCCCGGCGGCCACCATCACCGAGCGCATCCACCACATCCTGTCGATGAGCGCCGCCTGCATCACCCTCGACGGCAGCATCGGCACCCTGACCGAGCTGATGGTGGCCTGGAACATCGCCTTCATCGCCGGCCTGGGAGCCGCTCCGGCGAAGCCGGTCGTCGCCGTGGGGCCCTCCTGGGCGGCGCTCGTGCCCGACCTGGCGGCGCGGCTGTCCACCGACGCTTCGATGGTGACGCTCGTCCCCGATGTGACGGCGGCGGTGGCCGAGGTGCGCCGCCGGGTTCCGGCGCCTACCCGTCGGCCGGAGCCAGGCAGCTGAGCCAGATCACCCGGTTCTTCAGGAGGCCGGGCTGCGAGGCGTTCTGCACCTTGGAGATGCCCAGTTCCAGGCGCTTGCCCACCGAGAGGCAGGTGGCCGGGGGCTCGTTCCAGGGCCCCTGCTCGACGCGCCACACTGCCTGTGACACGTCGTAGGAGTCGCCCGAGGTGGCATTGCGGTCGGGGCTGAAACCGATGAGGGTGCGGCCGCCGGTCTGGTCGACCACTACGGCGTAGCCCACCTGCCGGTCGATGGAGAGGTCCGGGGCGGGAGCCGCCTCCTCCCCCTCGTCGCCGCACGCCGCCGCCAGCAGGGCAATCAGGGCCAGGGCCAGGATGAGTCGCGCTCTCGGCATCAGTGCCTCCTCCAGGGCACAGGTTAGAGGGCGCGCCGCCGGGTCAGGGGAACCCGGGCTCGCCGTCCGGGAGGCCCCTCTACACTCGCCGTGCGATCGGGGAGGTACCAGTGGCAACAGGCGAGGGCTTCTACCTGGGCGGGGTCGTCGATCCGGAGACCCGCAAGCCCACCGGGGAACGGGTCTCCTACGAGCCCTCCGACCTGACCACTCACGGGGTCATCGTCGGCATGACCGGGTCGGGCAAGACGGGCCTGGGGATCATCTTCCTGGAAGAGGCCCTGCGCTCGGGGATCCCGGCGCTGATCCTGGACCCCAAGGGGGACATGACCAA
>JALOLI010000324.1 GCA_025456165.1 Acidimicrobiia bacterium
GGCCGGTCTACAGCCCTGAATGCCGCCAAGACCTGCCCCGACTGGTGGAGGTGGCGGTGGCCGCCGTAGAGCCCGACCTCCTGGGCGCGGCAGACCGCGCCCTGCTGGATCGCACCCCCGAGGGATTCCTGATGCTGGAGGAGGCGGTCCTGCGGACCTTCCAGCGCGTGGCCAGCCACGTCGTGGCCGGAGTCCTCGCGCTGCTCCACCGGGACCGGGGCTGGGTCGATGCCGTCGTCCGCCGGGCCCTGGAGACGGGTCCCGGGACGTGGCGCCATCGGGGCCGCCGTCGGACCCCGGTCCGGTACTTGGGCGGGGCCCAACTGGCGCTGCGCACCCCGTATCTGAGCCAGGACCTCCGCGGTCGCCGGGGACGTCGCCGGGGCGTGGGGCGTCGCCGGGAGAGTGGGACGGGCCTCTATCCCGTCCTCGAGGCCCTGGGGATCCTCCACCAAGCGACGCCAGCGCTGGCCAGCGAGGTGGCTCGCCAGACCGTGCGCACGGACAGCTTCGCCGAGGCCCGCCAGGCCCTGGCCGAGAGGGGCATCGATCTCGACGGGAAGACGGTCCGGCGGCTCGCCCTCCGCGTGGGCCGGGACGCCCTCGCGGAGCGGGAGGCCCGCGTGGAGGCCGCGGCCCGGGGCGCCGTCTCCTCCGAGGAGTTTGCCGGTCGGCGCCTCGTGATCAGCACCGACGGGGGTCGCCTTCGGCTGCGGGAGGGCGGACGCCGAGGCCGGCGGGGAAAGCGGGGTCGGAGGCGCTACCGTACACCCTGGCGCGAACCCAAGCTCCTGACCGTGTACGCCATCGACGACCAGGGAAAGCGCGATCGCAGGATGCCCGTCTTCTACGACGGGACCATGGGCGACGCGGACGCCGCCTTCCGGATCCTGGTGGCGGAGCTCCTCCTGCGCGGCGCGGCGAAGGCCCAGCAGATCATCCTCACCGCCGACGGCGCGCGCTGGATCTGGAACCGGGCGGACGAACTGGCACGGGCCCTGGGGCTACGGCCGGACCAGATCGTGAAGGTGGCGGACTTCTACCACGCGGTGGAACACCTCGGGAACCTCGCGGAGCTGTGCGTAAGTTGGCCCGAGGCGAAGAAGGTCCGTTGGGTCCGTCGGATGCGCCGTCACCTGAAGGCCGGGAACGTCGATGGCGTGATCAAGGCCGGCCGGGACCTCTGCCGGGGGCGCAACGCCAAGAAGATCGGCGTGAAGGTCGCCTACTTCGCCGATCGTCGGGACCTGATGCGGTACGACCGGTTCCAACGCGAGGGCATCCCCCTCGGAAGCGGTGCGATGGAGAGCGGCGTTCGCCGCGTCGTGAACCTTCGCCTCAAGGGAGCCGCGATCTTCTGGCGCAGTGAAAACGCGGAGCGGATGCTCCATCTCCGCTCCTACCTCAAGGCGGGCCGCTGGGACGAGCTCATGCACCACGTTCTGCACCGCTCACCCAGCGCACTTCAGGCCCACAGAACCCTTCCGGATGCTGCATGAACGCCAACTTCGCGGGATTGCTCCCCGCGGAGCAGTCCTGCGGCGAACCGGGCGGTGGGGGCGCCGAGGACCACCCGGATCGCGAGGACCTTTCGCGAGAACGCGTCCAGCACGGCGCCCACGAAGACCGGCCGGAGGATCCCGCGAAGCCGCGTGAAGTCGATCATCCACACATGGTTCGGTCGCTGGGCGACGAGCGGTCCCCGGGCGGAGCGGCGGAGGGCCCGGACGGCGGGGTGTCGGCGGGGGCGGCGGAGCGTCCGCTGGACGCTGGAGCGGGAGGCCCGAAGCCCCAGGCGGGCGAGGACGGCGGCGATCCGGCGAGTTCCCCAGGCGGGCCACTCGCGCTTGAGCCGCACGGCGAGGTCGGCGACGAGGTCGGGGAGGCGGTTCAGGGGATGGCGACCGTGCACGAGGCGGACGGGGCCCGTCTCGACCTCGCGGTGCCAGTTCACGAGCGTCTGGGCGGAGAGGACGAAGGAGCGGGCGGTCGAGCGTAGCGAGAGGCCGTGGCGGGCCTGGTGCCAGAGGATGCGGAAGCGCTCCCACGGACGGTAGCGGGGGCGATGGTGCGGCGGGAGGCGGCGGAGCCGGGTGCGGAGGAGTTCGTTCTCGGTGCGCAGGCGTTCCACCTTCTCCTGCAGGCGGTCGACCTCGACGGAGAGGGGGCGACGGCGGGAGAGCGTCGTGCGCCAGTGGGCGTGGGCGAGGGCGATCGAGCGGGCGACGAGGAGGAGAGCGCGGCGCATGGGCGGTAGCGTGACTCGCGCCGGCAGGGGAGGGGGGGGAGTGCAACTCAAGCGCGAGTGAAGTGAAGGGCGCGGCGCCCGCCGCGCCTCAACATTCACGGGTTTCGCACTTTCCTCGCGTCACGCATTTCGCACGGGTTTCCTGCCCTGCAGAGCCGAAGAAATGGACCCTGGCGGCCGACCGGGGCGCCCAGGGCCCCGGACGGGCGGCCCGGCCGCCCGGATGGCCGTGCTGCCCGCTGAGGCCGGAAGATGGGCCCTGGCGGGCCGCAGGGCCTCCACGGCCGATCCTGCGGGAAACC
>JALOLI010000325.1 GCA_025456165.1 Acidimicrobiia bacterium
GACGCCGCCACCCTCTACGACATCATCGAGCACCAGGTCGCCCCGCTCTACTACGACCGCGACGCCGACGGGGTGCCCCACGGCTGGGTGGCCATGATGAAGGAAGCGATGATCGGCGCGGTCCCCTTCAGCGCCACCCGCATGGTCGCCGAGTACCTGGAGCGCCTCTACCTGCGGGCCAACGGGAACGGCAAGACGCCGCCGGCGTAGGGGCGCTCCCCTCAGCCCCAGCGCGGCTTGTGCTTGACCTCGACCCCGCCGATCACCGCCAGCACGTGCACGTCCAGGCGGGGGCTGTGCGGTCCCACCCCGCGTCGGGACACAGTGTCGTCCCAAGCCCCGGCGATGGGCAGCCCGCGTACCCTCACCGCCCACCCTTCGGGCACGATCACGTCTATGTGGCCGAAGATCGACGTGGCGGAGAGGCGCGCCCCGGCCGGGTCCGGCCGGGCGCCGGTCAGGTCGAGGCGCAGCTTGCCGAGAACAGCGGTGAGCGCCACCCGGCGCAGGTTCGCCGCCCTGCTGGTCAGCCGGACCGAGTTGAAGAACGAGAGCCGGGCGAACTGCGGGTCGTCGCCCGGGGAGCGGTGCGCCCGCCCCCACCCGGAGAGCAGGAATGCCCCGGCGAGAGCCACCAGGATCGGCCAGGTGATCGCCCAGGCATTCTCGCCGAGGAGGCCGGAGGACACCGCGACCAGCACCCCCCCGCCGAGGGCGAGCACGGAGGCCACGATCGTCACCCGTCGCTCCGAAGCCATCTGAAGGAGGCCGAGCGCGACGAAGACCAAAGGCCAGAACCGCCCCACCACGCCGCCGGTTTCGATCACTCCGACGGCGTCGAGCAGGTAGATCGCCCCCAGGGCCACCAGCGCCCCGCCGACCAGGCTGCGCCCGCCGTTCATGTCACCTCTCCTGCCGCCAGCGCCGCCCCCACCAGCCCGGCCTCCGGGCCGAACCGGGCGGAGAACACGGGGGTCGGGGCCCGATGGCCCCTCCCCTCCACCCAGTCTGCCAGAGCAGACCGCGCCGGGCCGAGCAGTGCCTCCCCCGCGCCGGCCGCGGCGCCCCCGATGACGATCACGTCGGGGTCGAGCGCGGTCACCAGGTTCGCCAGGCCCCGCCCCAGCCAGGTCCCGGCGGCCTCCAGGCGGGACCGCGCGGCAGGATCGCCCGAGGCGGCGGCCGTCACCAGGTGCTCCCCGCGGGGCGCCGTCCCCGCGGCGGCTTGGGCCACGGGGCCCGACGGGTCCACAGCCGCCAGTTCGGCGGCATCGCGGCCCAGGGCGGTGCCGGACACCAGGGCCTCCCAGCAGCCCCGGCGCCCGCAAGCGCAGGGGGGCCCGGAGGGATCCAGCGTCAGATGCCCCACCTCCCCGAGGAAACCCCGGCCTCGCTCGACACGGCCCCCGATCACCAGGCCCCCTCCGATGCCGGTGCCCAACCCCACGAAGAGCACCATCCGATACCCGGTCCCGGCCCCGAGACGGGCCTCCGCCAGGGCGGCCAGGTTGGCATCGTTATCCACCACAACGGGCACCCCGGTGGCGGCCGCCACTTCGGCCCCCAGAGCCACCCCGCCCCCGGAGGCGTGCGGGCTCCAGACCAGCGTGCGGGTGGCATGGTCCACCAACCCTGCCGTCCCGATCCCGATGGCCCTGATCCCCCGGACGAGCAACGGAGCGACCGCTTCGGCTATGGCCTGCGGGATGGCGGCCGCGGCGCGCGGCGTCGGGCGCTTCCCGGCGGGCTCACCCCGCCCGTCCGACTCGTAGCGCCCGTAGACGAGGTTGGTGCCACCACAGTCGACGGCGATCACCGCCATCCCCGCCGCCTCCTCCTGCTCGGCCGCAACCTGCCGAGCCCAATAGTGCCATCCCACCGGTGCTGCGCGCCCGGCATCGTCTCCCGGCTCCCCAGGCCACCTCGACGACCCCCGGGTGCCCGCGATGCCAGCGCAGGAAGTTAGGGAATATGAGTTGAGATATAGCAGGTTTATATGTATGCTTCCATATAGGCAGCACCCAACAGGAGGTCTGAACCATGGATCTGGTCCGCTTCGACCCCTTCTCGCTGCTCAGCGAGATGGACCGCCTCTTCGAGCGTGGCATCACCGCCACCCCGGCCTGGGCTCCCCGCATCGATGCCTTCGACCGGGAGAAGGAACTCGTCGTCCGCGTCGAGTTGCCCGGGGTCAAGCCCGAGGACGTCGACATCACCGTCGAGGACCGCACCCTCACCATCAGCGGCAAGCGGCAGTTCGAGGAGACGGTGGAGCAGGGGAACTACCACCGCCGGGAGATCTTCACCGGCGAGTTCAGGCGCACTCTGGTCCTGCCGGAGGGCCTGAACGCCGGGGAGATCACCGCCAAGGCCGAGAACGGCCTGCTCAGCGTGATCCTCCCCCGCCGGCCGGAGGTCCTGCCGCGCAAGGTCAAGGTGGACGTCGCTTCCTGACCCTCCCTCCCTCAGAGCGACGCACCTGCGGAGGCCCGCCCCCCCGGCGGGCCTCCGCCGCGTCCGGGCCCCTTCACCCGCACCCGCAACTGGC
>JALOLI010000326.1 GCA_025456165.1 Acidimicrobiia bacterium
GACGACGCCCTGGCGAGTGACGATGACGAGGAACTGCGATGGGTCGTAGGCCCGGGTGTCGATCACGGCCTCGACCTTCTCGTCGGGCCCCATAGAGAGGACCGACTGCACCAGGACCCCCTTGGCGGTGCGCTCCTTGCGGGGGATCTCGTGGGCCTTCACCCGATAGACCTTGCCCCGGTTGGTGAAGAACAGCAGGTAGGCGTGGGCGGTGGTGTGCACCAGGTGCGTGATGACGTCGTCCTCGTGCACCTGGGCCCCCTTGACCCCCCGGCCGCCCCGGCCCTGGCGCTTGTAGGCGCTGGCGTTGACCGCCTTCACGTAGCCGTTGGCGGTGACGGTCACGACGACCTCTTCGTCGGCGATGAGGTCTTCGATCGTCAGGTCGCCCTCTTCGTCGGGAACGATGCGAGTGCGCCGCTCGTCGCCGAACTTCTGGCGCAGGGCGGTCAACTCCTCGCCGATCAGCTTCCGCCGCTGGTCCGGGCTGGCCAGCAGCCCCTTCAGGTACTCGATGAGCCGGGCCAGCTCCTCGGCCTCCTCGCGCAGCTTGCCCGTCTCCAGTGCGGTGAGCCGGCGCAGCGGCATGTCGAGGATGTGGCTGGCCTGTATCTCGCTGAGCTCGAACCGCTCCATGAGGGCCCGGCGGGCCGTCTCGGTGTCGGAAGAGGACCGGATGACCTGCACCACCTCATCGATGTTGTCGAGGGCGATGAGCAGGCCGGCCACGATGTGCGCCCGGGCCTCGGCCTTGGCCAGGCGGAAGCGGGTGCGGCGCTCGACCACCTCCATCTGGTGCTCCAGGTAGTGGCGGATGATCTGCTCGACGTTGAGGGTGCGGGGGACCCCATCGACCAGGGCCACCATGTTGACCCCGAAGGTCTCCTGGAGCTGGGTGTTCTTGTAGAGCTGGTTGAGCACCACCTGGGGCACGGCGTCGCGCTTCAGCTCGATGACCAGGCGGGTGCCGGTGCGGTCGGATTCGTCGCGCAGGTCGGCGATGCCCGAGACCCTGCGCTCGCGCACCAGTTCGGCGATCTTCTCCATGATCCGGTCGCGCGACACCTGGTAGGGGATGGCGCTGACCACGATGGCGGTCCGGCCCTTGCGCACCTCCTCGATCTCGGCGGTGGCCCGCATCTTCACCGAGCCCCGCCCGGTGAGCAGGGCCTCGCGCGGGCCCCGGCTGCCCACGATGAGGGCCCCCGTCGGGAAGTCGGGACCCTTCACGAAGCGCAGCAGGTCTTCGGCGGTGGCCTCGGGGTGCTCCACCTTGTAGATGGCGGCGTCGATGACCTCGCCCAGATTGTGAGGCGGGACGTTGGTGGCCATGCCCACCGCGATGCCGGTGGAGCCGTTGACCAGCAGGTTGGGGAAGCGGGCCGGCAGGACCACGGGCTCCTGCCGCTCCCCCGAGTAGTTGTCCTGGAAGTTGACCGTGTCTTCGTCGATGCCCTCGAGCAGATGCATCGCCAGGGACTCGAGGCGGCACTCCGTGTACCGCATGGCCGCCGGCGGGTCGTCGACGGTCCCGAAGTTGCCCTGCGGCTCGATGAGCCCGTAGCGGATGGCGAAGTCCTGGCCCATGCGGACCAGGGCGTCGTAGATGGCGTCGTTCGAGTGGGGGTGGAACCAGCCCATGACGTCGCCGACGACGCGGGCGCTCTTGCGAAAGGGAGTGCCGGGACGGATACCGGCGTCGTACATGGAGTAGAGGATCCGCCGATGGACCGGCTTCAGGCCGTCGCGTACATCGGGCAGGGCCCGCGACACGATGACCGACATGGCGTACTCGAGAAACGAGGTGCGCACCTCGTTCTCGATCTCGATGAGCCGGACGTGGCTGTTGCCGTTGTCGGTCATAGCGTCAGATGTCCAGGAAGCGGACGTCGCGGGCGTTCTGCTGGATGAAGGTGCGTCGGGCCTCGACGTCGTCACCCATGAGGGTGGTGAACACGTCGTTGGCGATCGCCTCGTCGTCGAGGCTCACCCGGAGGAACACCCGGGCGTCGGGGTCCATGGTGGTGTCCCACAGCTGGTCGGCGTTCATCTCGCCCAGGCCCTTGTAGCGCTGGATCGCCGGCCGGCGGCCGTCGAGGCCGCTCTTGATCTCCTCCAGTTGGCGGTCGGAGTAGGCGTACACCGCGTCCTTGCCCGACTTGACCATGTAGAGGGGGGGCTGGGCGATGTACACGTGGCCCGCCTCGATGAGCTGCTTCATGTGGCGGAAGAAGAAAGTGAGCAGCAGGGTCCGGATGTGGGCGCCGTCGACATCGGCGTCGGTCAGGATCACCACCTTGTGGTAGCGGGCCCGGCCGATGTCGAAGTCGTCGCCGATGCCGGTGCCGATGGCGGTGATGAGTGATTGGATCTCGTTGTTCTGCAACACCCGGGTGAGGCGGGCCTTCTCGACGTTGATGATCTTCCCCCGGATGGGGAGGATTGCCTGGAACTCGCTGTTGCGGGCCTGCTTGGCCGACCCGCCGGCCGAGTCGCCCTCGACGATGAACAGCTCGCTCGACTCCGGGTCGCGCGCCGAGCAG
>JALOLI010000327.1 GCA_025456165.1 Acidimicrobiia bacterium
CGGCCAGTTCCTCCGGCGTCTCCCCGATGCCGACCAGCACCCCCGTGGTGAGCGGCACCCGCTGCGCCGCCACGGCCCGCAGAGTGGCCAGGCGCACCGCCGGGTCCTTGTCGGGGGAACGGTGATGCGGCATCCCCGGCTCCAGCAGGCGGGGCGAGGCGTTCTCCAGCATCAGGCCCATGGAAGCGCACCAGGGGCGAAGGGCCGCTACCTCAGCCTCGTCCATCACCCCCGGGTTGGCGTGGGGGAAGAGGGCGGTCTGCTCGGCCACGAGGCGGGCGACCCGGGCCGTGAACTCGAGCGTCGAGGCGCAGCCGTGGCGGGCGAGGAAGTCCCGCGCCTCCGGCCAGCGGCCCTCGGGGCGGTCCCCCAGGGTGAGCAGGGCCTCGGTGCAGGCGGCGGCCTCGCCGGCCCGGGCGATCTCCAGGGCCTCCTCCGGCTCGAGGTACCGGCCGCCCGCGCCCGGCGGGGCGGCGAAGGTGCAGTAGGCGCAGCGGTCCCGGCACAGCGTGGTGAGGGGGAGGAACACCTTGCGCGAGTAGGTGACCACCCGGCCCTTGCCTTCGTCCCGCAGGCGGCGCGCCGCGGCGAACAGACCCGCCTGGTCGCCCTCGCCCCGGAGCAGCCGGGAGGCGAGATTGGGGTCGGGTGCCGGGAAGGACATGGCCCTTCGACGGTATCACGCGACCAGTGCTGGCCCCGGGGACGCCGTAGAGTGGTTCCCCGCAATCCGCACGACAACCCGCACGAGAAGAGAGGAACGATGACGGACGGCAAGACCCGCGTAGGCCTGATGGGCTTTGGGCGCATCGGCCGCAACGTCTTCCGCCAACTCGAGAGCCACCCGCGCATCGAGGTGGCGGCCATCGTGGACGTCGCCGACCCCAAGGCCCTGGTCTACCTGCTCAAGTACGACTCGGTGTTCGGCCGCTTCCCCAAGAAGGTCGCCCTCGACGACGCCGGCAACCTCAAGGTGGACGGCCGGGCCATCCCCATGCTCCAGGCCAAGGACCCCGGCGACGTCGATTGGACCGCCTACGGGGTCGATGTGGTGGTGCAGGCCACCCGCAAGCACCGCACCGCCGCCGCCTGCCGCAAGCACCTGGACAAAGGCGCCAAGCGGGTGGTGCTGGCCTCCACGCCGGAGGATCCCGCCGACATGGACACCCTGATCATGGGGGTGAACGACGAGGTCCTCGACGCCGGCGACACCGTCGTGGCCCTGGGCTCCAACACGTCCAACGCCGTGGCCCCGGTCCTCAAGGTGCTCCACGACAGCTTCGGCGTCGAGTGGGCCCTCTTCACCACGGTGCACGCCCTGACCAACGACGCCCGCCTGGCCGACGTCCCCAGCTCGACGCTGCGGGGCAGTCGCTCGGGCGCCGAGAACATCATCCCCGGCCCGACCAACTCCCCGGAGATCGTGGAGCGGGCCCTGCCCGCCCTGAAGGGCAAGATCGCCGGCCTGGCCCTCAACGTCCCGGTGCAGGACGGCTCGAACGTGGACCTGGTGACCTTCCTCAGCCGGGAGGCCACCGCCGCCGAGATCAACGCGGCGCTCCAGGCGGCGGCGGAGGACAGCACGGTGCTGGCCTACACCGACGAGCCGATCGTGTCCTCGGACGTCATCGGCAGCCCCTACTCGGCCACCGTGGACGGCCTGTCCACCCTGGTGATGATGGGCACCATGGCCAAGCTGGTCGTGTGGTACGACAACGGCTGGGGCTACGCCGCCCGGGTCGTGGAACTGATCGAGAAGATGGCGGCCTTCGACCGCAAAGAGGTGAAGTGATGATCCGGGTAGCCATCAACGGCTTCGGGCGGATCGGCCGAACGGTGTTCCGGGTGATCGCCCAGCGCCCCGAGGCGGGCATCGAGATCGTCGCCCTGAACGACCTGGCGGACGACGAGATGGCCGCCTACCTGCTCAAGTACGACACGGTCATGGGTGAGTTCCCCGGCAAGGTGACGGTCGGCGACGGCTACCTGGTCGCCGGCGGGCACATGGTGAAGACCTACACCATCAAGGACCCGGCCCAGCTGCCCTGGAAAGAGCTGGACGTGGACGTCGTCATCGAGTCCACCGGAGTCTTCCGCACCCGGGCCGAGGTGGCCAAGCACCTCGAGGCTGGGGCCAAGCGGGTAATCCTCACCGTTCCCGCCAAGGACGAACTCGACGCCACCGTGGTGCTCGGGGTCAACGACCACGACCTCGAGGCCGACGACCGCATCGTGTCGAACGCCTCCTGCACCACCAACTGCCTGGCGCCCATCGCCAAGATCCTCGACGAGGCCTTCGGCATCAAGCGCGGGTTCATGACCACGGTGCACGCCTACACCAACGACCAGCGCCTGGCCGACGTCCCCCACAAGGACTTCCGGCGCAGCCGGGCCGCCACCCTGAACATCATCCCCACCACCACCGGCGCCGCCAAGGCGGTGGGCAAGGTGCTGCCCCAGTTGAAGGGCAAGCTCGACGGCATGGCGATGCGGGTGCCGGTGCCCGACGGGTCCACCGTGGACCTGGTCGTGGAACTGGA
>JALOLI010000047.1 GCA_025456165.1 Acidimicrobiia bacterium
CCTCCGCATCGATTACTAGGCCGGAGTGCTTGCCGGATCGGGAGGGGCCCCCGCCCCTCCCGATCCGCGGAGGGCAACTCCCGCCCCTACCCCACCGCCCGCCGGTACACCGCCCGGTACTCCTGGGCCCGGGCGGCCCACGAGAAGTCCTGCGTCATGCCGTTGGTGACCAGCCGCCCCCAGCCCTCCCGGTCCTCGTAGGCGGCCAGAGCATCCTCCAGGGCGCCGGCGAAGGCCTCGGAGGTGTGCGGCTCGAAAAGGAACCCGGTCCCGGTCGCCCCGTCCCACTGCCGGATGGAGTCGGCCAGGCCCCCCGTGCGATGCGCCACCGGCGGGGTGCCGTAGCGCATGCTGTACATCTGGTTCAGGCCCGACGGCTCGAAGACCGAGGGCATCAGGAATATGTCGGCCCCCGCCTCGATCAGGTGCGCCAGGGCCGGGTCGAAGGCGCCGACATAGGCCGCCTCTGCGGGGAAGCGGCGGGCCAATCCGGCGAACATCGACTCGATGGCCGGGTCGCCGGTGCCCAGGGCGGCCAGCTGCACCCGGCTGCGGGCGAGCAGCGGCGGCATGGTCTCCCGGAGCAGGTCGAAGCCCTTCTGGCGGTCCATCCGGGAGATCACCCCCAGGATCGGCACCCCCGGGCGGTCGCGCAGGCCGAGGCGCTGGCGCAAGGCGGTGGTGCTGACGGCCTTGCCCTCCAGGTCGCCCACCTCGTAGCGGTAGGGCAGGTGCGGGTCGGTGAGCGGGTCCCAGTCGTCGCCGATGCCGTTGAGGATGCCCACCGGCACATCCCCCCGGGCCGCCAGAGTGGCGTCGAGGGCCATGCCTCGCTCCGGGGTCATCATCTCCCGGGCGAAAGAAGGGCTCACCGTGGTGACCACGGAGGCGGTGGCGATGCCGGTCTTGAGTGAGTTCAGCCACCCCCCGGCCAGGTCGCCCGGATCGAAACGCCCGGAGAAGCCCTCCAGGCCCAGGCGGGGCAGGTCGGCAGCCGGGAAGAGCCCCTGGTAGGCCAGGTTGTGGACGGTGAACGCCACCGGCAGCGAGGCCCACGGCTCGCCGGCCGCCGCCAGGTAGAGCGCCTCCAGGCCGGTGTGCCAGTCGTTGGCGTGGATCACCTCGGGCACCCAGTCGAGGGCCCGGCAGAACGCGGGGACCGCCGCCGCCAGGGCGGCGAACCGCAGGTGATCCTCATCGCCGGGGTAGACCGACCCGGCGTGGAACCACTGCGGGGCCTCTACCAGGTACACCGTGGGAGTGCCGGGCGCCGGGTCGCCCAGGGTCAGCAGGCGCGCCGTCCCCAGCGGTCCCAGCGACACCTCGCCCGCCGCAGGCACGGGCCGCACCTCGAGGCCTCTCGGGTCCAGGATGTCGTAGCCCGGCAGGAAGACCGCCACCTCGTCGCCCCCGGCGGCCAGGGCCCGGGGCAGCCAGCGGGTGACGTCGCCCAGTCCCCCCACCTGGACGTGGGGGGCCATCTCGGCGGCGACGAAGGCGACCCGCATCACACCACCGTCCCCGGGGGAAGCACCACATTGCGGGGCACGACGATGACCCCGTCGCGAATGTGCCAGCCCTCGCCGTCGCCCTGCCACAGGTTCCCCTCGTTGAACAGGCGGCAGCCGTCGCCGATACGGGCGTTCTTGTCGATGATGGCGTTGCGGATGAAGCAGCCGTGGCCCACTCCCAGCGAGGGCAGGCCGGGTGGCGGGGCGTCCTCGAACCAGTCCGCCCCCATGACCACGGTCCGCTCCAGCACCGACCCGGACCGCACGAACCCGCGGATGCCCACGATCGACGAGGTCACCCGTGACCCTTCGATGACGCTGCCGTCCGACAGTATCCCCTCGTAGACGTGGCAGTCGGTGACCTTGCTGCCCGGCAGGAACCGGGGCCGGGTGAAGATGGGGAACGAGGCGTCGTACAGGTTCAGCGCCGGCAGCTGGTGGGTCAGCTCCAGGCTGGCCTGGTGGAAGGACCCGATCGTCCCGATGTCCCGCCAGTAGCCCCGGTGGGGGAAGCCGAACACGGCGAAGTCGTGCACCGCCTGGGGAATGAGGTCGCGGCCGAAGTCGTCGCCCCGGTACTCCGAGAGCAGCCGCTGCAGCACTTCGGTGCGGAACACATAGATGCCCATGCTCGCCAGCAGCGACCCCGGGTCGGCGTCCACCCCGGTGGCGGCCACGGTGGCTTCGTCCAGGGTGAAGCGCTCGAGGGTGGCCTCGTCCTGGGGCTTCTCGACGAACTCGACCAGCCGGCTGGCGCGGTCGAGGCGGAGGATGCCCAAACCCTTCGCCTCTTCCGGGCTGACCGGCTTCACCGCGATGGTGAGATCGGCCTCGTGGCGGCGGTGCTCGGCGATGAAGCCGTCGAGGTCCATCAGGTACAGCTGGTCGCCGGAGAGGATCACCACCTCCGACGGGTCCTGGTCCACCAGGCGGCGCAGGTTCTGGCGCACCGCGTCGGCGGTGCCCTGGTACCAGTCCCGGTTCTGCAGGCTCTGCTCGGCGGCGAGGATGTGCACGAAGCCGTGGGAGAAGATGTCGAAGCGATAGGTCTGGGCGATGTGGCGATGGAGGCTGGCCGAGTTGAACTGGGTCAGCACGAAGATGCGGTCGATCCCGGCGTGCAGGCTGTTGGAGATGGGCACGTCGATCAGCCGGAACTTGCCGGCCACCGGCACCGCCGGCTTTGCCCGGTCGCGGGTAAGAGGCCACAGGCGGGCCCCCTGGCCGCCGCCCAGGATGGCGGTCACCACATCGCGCATTGCTCCCCTCCGGTCGAGCCCTCGGCCCACGATACCCCCTCCGTCGCCCGGCGCCGATAGCATTTCCTCATGGCGAACTGGCCCAGGCTGGCACTGCGGGCGCTGGGTAGGCGCCTGCCCACGGTAGACGGCACGTTGCGGGTGCGCGGAGTCGGTGGGCGAGTGGAGATCGCCCGCGACCGATTCGGCATACCCCACATCACCGCCGGCGACGACGCCGACGCCTGGTTCGGCGTGGGTTTCTGCCACGGGCAGGACCGGGCCTTCCAGATCGAGACCCGTCTCCGCCTGGTACGCGGCACCCTGGCCGCCCTGACCGGCCCCGACGGCCTGCCCCTCGACCGCCTCTCCCGTCGCATCGGCTTTCGCCGTTACGGTGAGGAGGCGGTGGCCGCCCTCTCCCCGGAGCACCGGCGCCTGGCAGAGGCCTACGCCGGGGGGGTCACCGCCGGGGCGAACGCCGGCCTGGAGCGCCGGCCCCACGAGTTCGCCCTGCTGCGCGCCCGGCCGACGCCGTACCAGGCGGCCGACGCCCTCGGTTTCCTGGCCCTGCAGGCCTTCGCCCTCGCCTCCAACTGGGATGTGGAACTGGCCCGGCTGCGGGTGCTGACTCTGGACGGACCGGAGGCTCTCCTGGCCGTGGACCCCGCCTATCCGGAGTGGCAGCCGGCCAGCGACCGGCCCGGGGAGGCGGCGGGGCGCCTGGCCGACCGGGTCGCCCCCGACGCCGCCCGCCTGGTCGCGGCCCTGGGCCTCGGCGGGGGCTCCAACAACTGGGCGATCGCCGGGTCCCGCACCCGCACCGGCCGCCCGGTGCTGGCCAACGACCCGCACCTGCCGCCCATGCTGCCGCCCCACTGGTACCTGCTGCACGTCACCACGCCCGAGTGGTCGCTGGCCGGGGCCTCCTTCCCGGGGGCCCCCGCCGTGGCCGCCGGGCACAACGGGCATGCCGCCTGGGGAGTGACGGCCGGCCTGATCGACAACACCGACTTCTTCGTGGAGGAGGTCGGCCCCGACGGGCGGAGCGTGCGCCGCGGCGACCGCTTCGTCCGTTGCGAGGTGCGCCCCGAGGCCATCCAGGTCCGGGGACGGCCGGCGGAGGCCGTCGAGGTGCTCATCACCGACCGCGGCCCACTGGTCGGCCCCGCCTTTGAGGGCGAGCCGGCCAACCTCTCCATGTCCGCCACCTGGCTGGCCCCCCGGTCTCTCGGCGGGATGTTCGACCTCGGCAGAGCGCGGGGCCGCGACGATCTCCGCCGCGCCTTCTCGGGCTGGAACTCCCTGCCCCTCAACGTGGCCTACGCCGACGTCACCGGGGCCATCGGATGGCAGTTGGTGGGCGAAGCCCCGGTGCGCCGCTCCGGATCGGGGGCCTTGCCCCTGCCCGCCTGGGACGAAGCCACCGGATGGGAGCCCGACCCGGTCCCGTTCGACGACCTGCCCCACCTGGAGGACCCGGTGGCGGGGTTCGTGGCCACGGCCAACAACCTCCCTTCGGCCTCGGGCCCTCACCTCTCCTGCGACTTCCTCGACGGCTATCGCGTCGCTCGCATCACCGAGGCCCTGGCCGCTCGCACCGACTGGGATGTGCCGGCGGCCCTGGCGCTGCAACTCGATCGCGCCTCTCTCCCCTGGCGCGAGATGCGGGACTTCGTCCTCCCGGCCGTCGGTGAGGACGCCGCCCTCGGTCCGGCCGCCGCCCTCCTGCAGGCCTGGGATGGGCAGGTCGCCGCCGGGTCGCCGGCGGCGACCCTCTTCGAGTTCTTCCTGGCCGAGATGGTGGGGCGAGTGGTCCGGGCCCGGGCCCCCCGCGGTGCCGATTGGGCGCTGGGCAAGGGGTTCCTCTCGCTGATCCCGATCAACACCTTCGCGGTGCGCCGGGTTTCCCACCTGGTGCGCCTGCTGCGGGAACAGCCCCCGGGGTGGTTCCTGGACGGCTGGGGTGAGGAGATCCGCCGGGCGCTGCGAGCGGCGGCCCACACGCTCTCAAGCCGGTACGGCCCCGATCCGTCGGGCTGGGACTGGGGACGGGTGCGCCCCCTGACCTTCCAGCATCCCGTGTCGGTGCGCCGGCCCCTCAGCCGGGTCTTCGATCTCGGCCCCTTCCCCTGGGACGGCGACGCCAACACGGTGAGCCCGGCCCCGGGGGATGCCACGAACCCCGCCGCCAACCCGGTCGCCGTGGCCTCGCTGCGCATGGCCGTCGACGTCGGCCAGTGGGAACTGAGCCGCTTCGTCCTGCCGGGCGGGCAGTCGGGCAACCCGTACTCCCGCCACTACGCCGACCAGATGGCCCTGTGGTGCAAGGGCGACGCCCTCCCGATCGCCTGGTCACCGGAAGCCGTGGCCCGGGCCACCCGGCATACCCTGGTGCTCGACCCGGTCAGATAGCGCACCCCCGCCGTCCGGCTAGCGTTCCCTCGCCATGAGACGCGCCCTTCCCGCCCTGCTCGCCGCCCTGGCCCTCCTCCTCCCCGCCTGCAGCGGCTCGGGACAGGCCGAGACCACCACCTCCACCACGACCACCGCCGCGGCCACCACGACCACCACCACCAGCACGACGACCACGACTGCCCCCCCGACGACCACGACCACCTCCACCACGACTACGACCACGACCACCCTGCCCCCCGGGTCGCCCGCCCCCCTCAACGGCTTGCCGGTGGAGGACGATGCCCTGCTGAACCGGCGAGTGGTGGCGGTGAAGGTGGACAACCACCCCATGGCCCGCCCGCAGTCGGGCCTGCAGGAGGCCGACGCCGTCATCGAGATCATCGTGGAGGGCGGCATCACCCGGTTCGTCGCCCTCTTCCACCAGAGCGACTCGGGCTACGTGGGCCCGGTGCGCTCGGTGCGCCCCACCGACTCCGCCATGCTCGCCCCCCTCGACCCGGTGTTCCTCATCTCAGGAGGCCAGGCCTGGATCCAGGCGCTGGCCAACTCGCGGGGGATCCCCCTCATCGGGGAAGGCTCCGCCGGCCTGTTCCGCATGCCGCATCGCTCGGCGCCGCACAACCTCTACGCCGACACCTGGGATGCCCGCGCCACCGCCGACGCGCGAGGCTTCGACGACGACATCAACGGCCCGCTCTACGCCATCGGAGAATGGAACGAGCCGAGCGAACGGGCCACCACCATCACCCTCGACTGGGCGGCCGGACACGTGGTCACCTGGGAGTACGAGCGCGGCCGCTACTGGCGGGCCGAGAACGGGGTGAACCACTCCTGGATCGACGGCGCCGGGGAGCGGGCCCAACTGGCCTTCGAGGTCCTGGTGGTCATCGAGGGGCGCTACTACATCGCCCAGCCGCCGCCCACCGGCCGCTCCGCCGTGCCGGCCATCGAGACCGTCGGCTCGGGGACCCTGCTCATCTTCTCCCAGGGCCGGGTGCTGGAGGGGACCTGGGAGCGCGACGCGGTCGACGAGTCGTTCCGCCTCTTCGACGCCGACGGCAATCCCGCCGTGGTCCCCCCCGGGGTCCCCTGGATCTCGGTGTTCCCGGAGCAGCGGGCGCTCACCTGGTCGTGAGCCCTCTGCCCGCCACCGCCGGCGAGATCGCCGCCGCGGTGGCCGCAAGAGAGGTGACCGCGAGCGCCATCGTCGCCGCCCACCTGACCGCCATCGATCGGCGCGGCGACCTGAATGCCTTCACCCTGGTCGACGCCGCGGGCGCCGGGGCGGCGGCCGCCGCCCTGGACCGCCGTCTCGCCGCCGGCCGGCCCGCCGGCCCCCTGGCCGGGGTGCCCGTTGCCCTCAAGGACCTCATCGACCAGGCCGGCCTCCCCACCACCTGCGGGTCCTCCTTCTACCGGAGGGTTGCGGCGGAATCCGCCACCGTGGTGGGCCGCCTGGAAGCGGCGGGAGCGATCATCCTGGGCCGCGCCGGCCTGCACGAATTCGCCTTCGGCTTCTCCAGCGAGAACCCCTGGTGGGGGCCGGTGCGCAACCCCTGGGACCCCGGCACCTCGGCGGGGGGATCGTCGGGAGGCTCAGCAGCCGCCGTGGCCGGCGGCCTGGCGGCGGTGGGGATCGGCACCGACACCGGGGGCTCGGTCCGGGTGCCGGCCGCCCTCTGCGGCCTGGTGGGACTCAAGGTCACCCACGGCCGCATCCCCCTCACCGGCGTGTTCCCCCTGGCCCCCTCGCTGGACACCGTCGGCCCTCTGACCCGCACCGTGGGCGATGCCGCCCTGGTGTACCTGGCCCTGGCCGGCCCAGACCCTGCCGATCGGTGGTCGCGACCCGGGCCGGTCGAAGCGCCGGCCGGCCCCGCCGACCCGGCTCGCCTGCGCTTCGCCGTGCCCCTCCCCTGGGCCGCCCACCCCCTGTCCCGCGAGGTGCTCCACGGTTTCCGCTTCGCCCTGGAGGCCCTGGGCCGGACCGGGGCTCAGGTGGAGCAGGTGCAGTGCCCCGACCTGGCCCCTCCCGGCCTCATCGAGGAGTCCACCTATCCCGAAGCGGCAGCGGTGCACCGCGCCTGGATGCAGGCCCACCCGGAGCGCTACGGGGCCGACGTGCGCCTCCGCCTCGAGCGGGCCCTGGTCATGGGACCCGCCGAGCACGCCGCCGGCCGGGCCTGGCGGGCCCGAGTACGCCGCGCCCTCGACTCCCTCCTTGCCCGCCACGACGCCGTGCTCCTCCCGACCACGGCGGTGACCCGCAAGGAGATCGGGAGAGACACGGTGCCGACCGAGGAGGGCCCGCTGCCCTACCGGCGGGCCCTGTCCACCTTCACCGCCCCGGTGAACCACGGTGGGCACCCCGCGCTGGCCCTGCCCTTGGCCGCACCCACCGGCTTCCCCAACGAGCCGCCACCGTCGCTGCAGGTGATCGGGCGCCGCGGCGGGGAGCATCTCCTGCTGGAGATCGGCCTGGGCCTGGAGGAGGCCGGAATCGTGGGGTTCCGGTGGCCGGAGGGCGCTGCGCAACCCTGAACCGACAGGGGCCGATCCCGCGACCGGCCTTGCCCCAAGGGCCATCGGCACCTTGGCCGTGCCGCCTCGCGCCATAGAATCATCTCACCAG
>JALOLI010000048.1 GCA_025456165.1 Acidimicrobiia bacterium
GGACTTCATGGAGGCGGTGGGCCGATTGGTGCGCCTGATCCGCCGCCACCGGCCCGAGGTCATGACCGCCTACGACGCCTTCGGCGGCTACGGGCATCCCGATCACATCCAGGTGCACCGGGTGGGGACCGCCGCCTTCTTCGGGGCGGCCGACGTGGGTCGTTTCCCCCTCGAGGAGGGCGAGGAGCCCTGGCAGCCGTCGAAGCTGTACTGGGTCACCTGGCCCCGGGAGCGGACCCGGCAGCGGCGGCGCCTGGCCGCCGAGGCCGGGGAGATCCCCGCCGAGGAGGCCGAGATCGAACCCGACACCGGGACCATGGAAGAGCACATCTCCACCTACCTCGATGTGGCCCCCTGGTTCGATCGCAAGTGGTCGGCGATCCTGGCCCATCGCACCCAGATCGCCGAGACGGGATGGCTCCTCACCATCCCCGAGGACACCCGCCGCCGGGCTTTCAGCCGGGAGGCCTTCATCCGGGCCTTCTCGCGGGTGGAGTCCCCGGCCGAGGCGCCCGACCTGTTCGCCGGGCTGCGCTGAGGCCCGGGGGTACGATCCCCGCCGTGATCGACCCGTCCACCTTCGCCGTCGCCGGGGCGCCCGTCCGCCGGGTGGAGCACGAGGTCACCGTGGCCGCCTCCCCGCAGGACGCCTGGGGGGCCTGGGTGGACCCGGGGCGGGTGGTCAACTTCCTGGGAGCGGAAGCCCACATCGACCTGCGCATCGGCGGCCGCTACGAGATCCTCTTTCTGCGCGACGCCCCCGAGGGGCAGCGCGGGGCCGAGGGCTGCCGCCTGCTGGCCTACCTGCCGGGGGAGATGCTGGCCTTCTCCTGGAACGCCCCGCCCCACCTCGCCGAGATTCGGCTCCTCCACACCTGGGTGGTGGTGACCTTTCGTGGCCCGCCCGAGGGGCCGACCCGGGTGCGCCTGGTCCAGACCGGGTTCGGGGAGGGGCCGCTCTGGGACGAGGATGTGGCCTACTTCACCGCCGCCTGGAGTGGGGTGCTGGCCCGCTGCCGGGACTACCTCGGGGCGGCGTGAGCGCCGCCGCCCGCTGGCGGGATTACCTGGAAGCCTGGGCCCTGCCGCCGGCCCTGCTGGCGGCGGTGCCCGAATCGCCCTACGGCTGGCCTGCCGACCTGTATAGACGGCGCCGGCAGGCCGAGGCCGGCGGCCCGCCGACTTCGACGATCCGCCGGGTGCTCGGTCTGCTCTCGCCGGGCGGGTCCGTCCTCGACGTCGGCGCCGGGACGGGGCGGGCGTCCCTGCCCTTCGCCGCCCGGGGATACCCGGTCACGGCGGTGGAGCGCAACCCGGGCATGGCCCAGGCGCTGCGGGAGGAGGCCGCCGCGATCGGGGGGAGCGTGCGGGTGGTCGAGGGCTCCTGGCCGGAAGCAGCCACGGCGGCGGGGCGGCACGACCTCGTTCTGTGCGCTCACGTCGTCTACGACGTGCCAGACCTGGCGCCCTTCCTGCGGGCGTTGCAGGCGGCGGCGCGGGTGGGAGTGGTGATCGAGGCCGGCAACCGGCATCCCTGGGCGAACCTGATCCCTTACTACCGGGCGCTGCACGGCCTGGATTGCCCGGACGGCCCCACGGCCGATCTGCTGGCCGAGGTGGTGGCGGAGACGGTGGGGATGGAGCCGGAAGTGGAGCAGTGGATGAGCGCGGGCGGGATGCGATTCACCGATCTGCCGGAGCTGGTGGACTTCTACGGCCGGCGCCTGCTGGTCCCTGCGGCGCGAACGGCGGAAGTCGCCGACCTGCTGGCTCCCGATGTGGTCGAGCGGGACGGGTGGCTCAGCCTGGGCGGCGAGCAGGTGGCAGTGACCCTGTGGTGGCGGGTCTAGGGAGGGCACGCTAGCCCAAGGGAGGGTGCGCTAATGTTCCTGGATGCGTCGGGCAGCGATCTACGCTCGTATCTCCTCCGACCCGTCTGGCGAGCGGTTGGGGGTGGGCCGTCAGATCGCTGACTGTGAACGTCGGGCCGCCGATCTTGGCTGGACTGTCTACGACACCTACGTGGACAACGACACGTCGGCGTGGTCGGGGAAGACCCGCCCGGAGTACCGGCGGCTGTGTGAGGACATCAAGGCGGGGGTGGTGGACGGCCTGGTGGTGTGGCATGCCGACCGGCTCCACCGTCACCCTCGGGAGTTGGAGGACTTCGTGGCCCTCTGTGACGCTGCCGGGGATGTGGCTATCCAAACGGTGACGGCGGGGGAGTTGGACTTGTCGGACTCGACCGGGCGGGCGGTGGCCCGCATACTGGGGGCCGTGGCCCGCAAGGAGTCTGACGACAAGTCGGCCCGTATCCGGCGCAAGCACGCCGAGCTGGCAGCGGCGGGCAAGGTGGCCGGTGGTGGCACCCGACCCTTCGGCTATACCGCCGACCGGTTGCATGTGGTGGCTGATGAGGCGGCGCTGGTGAGGGAGGCGGCGCGTCGGGTGCTGGCGGGGGAGTCGCTGCGTTCGGTTTGCGCAGATCTCAACGAGAGGGGGGCGGCGACCTCGACGGGCGGGGCCTGGTCGGTTCAGTCCCTGGGCCGCATGCTGGGGTCGGCCCGCATCTCGGGGCGTCGGGAGCATCACGGCCAGGTGGTGGCCGACGCGGTGTGGCCGCCGATCATCCCGGCGGCCGACTCTGACCGCCTCCGGGCCCGTCTGGGCAGGGCGGCGGCGGCCGCCCCTGCGGGCCGGACCGCCCGCCGGTACCTGCTCACCGGCGGCCTGCTCCGCTGCGGCCTGTGTGGCACGCCGATGGTGTCGCGTCCCCGGTCGGATGGCACCCGCCGCTACGTGTGCGCCCGTGGTCCTGGTTTCGGTGGCTGCGGCCGCATGGCCACCGTCGCCGAACCAGTAGAGGCCCTGGTGGCTGAGGCGGTGCTGCAGCGCCTGGACACCCCCGAGTTGGCCGCGGCTCTGGCTGACGTCCGCCAAGCCGACGCCGAAGCCGACCAACTCCACGGCCAGGTCGCCGCCGATGACGCTCTCCTGGACCAGCTCGCCGCTGATCTGGGCGCCCGCAGGATCAGTCACCGGGAGTGGATGGCCGCCCGTCAGCCCATCCAGACCCGCATCGACTCGGCCCGCCGCAGGCTGTCCCGCATCTCCCCAACCCAGGCCCTGGACGACTACGCCGGCCACTCGCAGGTGCTCCGGGACGCCTGGGCCGACCTGCCCCTCACCCGCCAGCAGGCCATAATCCGGCTCATCCTCGACCACGTGGTGGTCTCCCCGGCGGTGAAGGGCCGCAACACCTTCGACCTCAGCCGCTTCCACCCGGTCTGGCGGCTCTAGCCCGCTCAGGCCTCCGACCCTCCCCAAGCAACGCCACCGCGGCGGTCACCGTTCCCTGGTCGGCTACCCCGAATGGCAGGCCCTGCTCGGCCGTGGTTGTCTCCACCCACGCCGTCACCTCGGCCGGAGGGGGGCTGTTCATCGCCATTGCAGCCACACCGCCTGAGGACCCCGCCAGCCCTCCTGAGTCTCCGAACGCCACACATAGTCGGGAGGGCCGCCCATCCGTTCGCAGGCCTCACCGACCACCTCCTCCTCGGTCGGAGCCCTGATCGGCTCGACCCGAGGTTGGAACCCCTGCGCCACGTCATAGCGGTTCAGACCCCCCGCCCCATCCATCCCCTTGCCCAGATACTTGGACAAGTACCGGGCCGCCACCCGGGCCTCTCCCCGCACCCCTGATCCCACCGGCAGCCCCTGGATCAGTTTGATGAACACGAACCCCCGACCCCACGCCTCCTCGATCAACCCCCGCCGCACGAACCGGCCCACCGCGAAATGAAGATGGAAGCCGTGGCCGGTCTTGTGGAGTTCGGGCACCCACAGATAGGGGAACGGCTCGCCACCCAGGCCGACGCGCAGACCCCTGAAGAAGCCGGCCAGGTCGCTCCGCACCTGCCGGGGGTCATGCTCCCCCTCCCCCCGGTAGGTCAGCGTGCCGAACCGGTTCAACCCGTTCGCCGCGCAGTAACGGCGCACCTTGCCCCGCGCCCGCCGGGCCGCCTCCGCCAACGCCCGCCCCGGCTCCGGCACCCACACCCCGCCCGACCCCGGCCTCGGCCCGTCCAGACCGCGGAACGACCCGCCAGCCTCACCCGCCTCCGGGTACAAGGCCAAACGCCATCGGGCGCTGATCGCACCACCCACCGTCTGACACACCTCCTAAGACACAAGAACCCGGACCCCCTGAGGGGCCGGGTTCCGCTACATCCTGGGTTGGCAAGGGCCACCCACAACGTATCACACGCGTGTGATTCCTACCAGCCCCCTCCTCGACACCGCCGAACACCCCCTCGCCGGCAGCGCACCGCACTCCCCCCTGGACCGTTACGAGTTTCGTTGCATATGTTCAAGTCAAGCTCCCACCCCGGCTCGCAGCACACTGTGCCCCCGGGGTGGCTGCCCTGCGACTGCGTCCCTGTCCGGTGACAGTCACCCGTCCAAGGCTCGAATAATCGCCCCACCGATCTCGACTAGGTCGTTCTCGCTGAACACGAACCTGAAGTCCTGCACCACGGCTTGCAGGTCGACTGTCACCAGTCGATTCCCCATGATCAGGGTCGTCATGATCGCTCCGGGCTTGGTGTACACGGCCACCTCGCCGCCTGGCACCGGCTTCGCCACAACCCACTCCTCAAGCTCAACAGTCTCTCCCTCGGGTATCAGATGGGTTCCCACCAGCATCATCTGTGTGTCGTTCACCTTGAGCCAGACGGACTGAATCTGCAGGTACGGCCCTGCCGCCGCGAAGACCTCGTCTGAGGACATCATCTTGAAGCCACTCAGGCTCGGCACCTTCCCGATTGCCGCCCGCAGCTCGGGTGCCGCCGACACGGCATCCGCTGGCGCGGTCACCGTCTCCGAGAACCACGGCCACTCGAAGGGCAGAAGCCCCGCCTGGCGAACGGCGTCCAGGCTGGCTGACTCAGAACGGGTGTACTCCCTCTGCGGCGTCTGCGCAGCCTCCCCTGCGGCCGCCGCATACCCCGTGTCTGGGTATTCACCGGCTCCAACGTACTCGACGCTCTCGGGCTCAACGGGTGGACGCCGGAACCCTGACTGCACGGCGGCCGCTGCCACTGCTGCGACGACGACCACGAACCCGCCGATGATGCAGGCGAGTACCGTAATGCGAGTCTTGTGAGTTCTCATTAGGCGTCTCCTCTAGCAGGCCGAGTAGCTCGGGCCCCACACCCAGAAGGCCACCTTCTCATCGTCGTCGCATTGCCGATCCACGTACCAATGCTGCGTGGGCGTGTACTTGTCGAATCTATCCAGTACCCAGTCTGTTCGGTACACCTGGAAGTCCCCCTGCATGTACTGGTACCGGACCTCTGTCCGGTACTTCTCCCAGGTATCCGGTCCCACGATCCCGTCTTCTGTGATTCCCCACCGGTCCTGCATACACATCACGCCGTTCCTGGTGTTCGCTCCCCACCAGCCGTCCACCACCCCCGCCGAGCAGTTGCCATCGGATGACTCGTTTGTGATGATCTGGATCCCCCGGACATACTCGCTCGCGGTGTTGCAGTTGTCGCTCACCCAGTAGTTGTCGTTCCAGAAGGAGTAGTCGGCCCACTCGTCGCCTGCGCAGCTGGCCGACGTCGCTGGTCCTGCCTGTCCCACCAGGGAGACGGCCGCAACCACCGTCAGCAGCATCAGCGTTCGGGCACGATGTCGCAGAAGGGGCCGAGCTTGTGTCTCAGGCATACCGATCACCCCCATCCTCGGTGCCGCACAACTCTCTCCTAGCGTACCCGGCCGCCCGCGCTGACGCAATGGCCCTGATTCCCGAGGACCTTTCCTCCGATAACATTCCCGCACTCTGGCTCAGGGTGCGGCGACGTCACCGGCGTCGGTGCGGCCCTTCAGGAGTCCTCCCGGGCTAAGGGGGTGCGCTAATAGGCCGCCGCCCCTCGCCGCATGCCGGCCCGCGGTCGGGCGGCATCCGGCCCTGAGGCGGACCTACTCGCGTACCCCCTAGGCATCCGTCATGTGGAGGTGGTCCCCTTCAGGGGCGAGGCCGCCGCCTGCAGATAGCCGAGCCTGCCAGTGGCCTGTACGGTGTGGAGGCTTCGTACGGGATGAGGCAGGAGACCAGCGGTCTTGGCCGGTGAAGCTTCACGGCTGTCGCGTTCATCTAGATGGACTGCGCCGCCGAGAGGAAGTCCTGCTCGACTCGTCGCATCACCCGGTGGGACCAGCGGGGCGAGAACGCGGCGAACAGCGAGGCGAGAAGGATCGTGCCGGCCCGGTTGATCCCTCGCCAGTCGGGGTACCCGATCCGGCGGGCGCACCACTGATAATGGCGGTTCGTGTGGAGGAGCATGAGGACTGCTGAGGCGCGGGCCAGGCTGAACCGCTTGGGGGCGATCTGCTCTGCCAGCCGGGTGTAGGCAGGAGCGTGGGGGAGTGCGTGGGCCATGAGGTGGCGGCGTGCTTCTCTGACGGGTCCGGCTGCGTCGGTGCTGCCGAGGTGGGGGAGCAGCGAGGGGTGGTAGCCGATGCCGCGCGCCAGGTCGCGCTCGACGTCGCGGGTGATGTTGGCAAGCTGGATCAGTTCACCGGTGGCGAGAGCATCGCGGCGCTGTTCGGTGGTGAGGTCGGCCTTCCCCACCAACTGCAGCGTGAACAAGATGGGTTCGCCGATGACGTAGTGGCAGTAGCGGCTGAGTTGCTCGGCGTTGATCAGCACGCCGCCCTGCTCCGCGAACCGTCGTAACGACCAGGCCATGCCGTTCGCCATCGCCTGCACCAGGTCGGCGACACCTTGCCGGTCGGCGCCCGGCAGTGTGGCGTATGCCCGGTCCACCAACGAGCACCGTTCGACCAGGAGCAGGTGTACCCGGTCCCGATTGTCCCTGGCCGCCGTCGGCAGCACCGGCGGCGGGGGCTCCAGGGTCTTCATTCGGGCCGCGAACACTTGCAGGGCGGCCTCACGATCCGCGCCGCCCAGGTCCTCGTAGGTGTCGAGCATCCGGCAGTAGAGATAGGCCACTGCGGCCGTCCGGGCCTGGGCCGCCGGGAGCATCAGGATGCTGGTAGCGAACGTACGAGCGACATGGGGAAGGACCGCCCAGACGAAGCCCATCGGGTCGTCGATTGCCGCCAGGTGGTCGAGGTCGGGCCGATCGCGATCGGAGCGAGCCCCACGCATCAGCAACCAGGGACGGCGGAGTGCGAACGGGACGCTCATGCGGCGATGGCGTGGAGGATGGCGAACCCGGCGTCGAAGACCAGCAGAGCCCTCACACGAGCACGATACCCAGCGCCACCGGCACGGGAGCCGTTCGGATGGGCAAGCGCAGCCGGGGCGCGCCGCCGACCAGAGGCTTGACGTCCAGGTTGGGTTCGCTCTCGATGAGGCGCTGGAGCCCGGCATCGATCAGACACCGCACCCCAGGTGAGGGCGATGACACCGGCCGGGTTTCAGAGCCTGGGGCCGAAGTCGACGTCCTTGGTTTCCACCGTCCCGGCCGTCCGTCCCGGCGCCGACTGGTAAGCCCAGTAGAGGTTGGTATGGGCGATCACCTGGTGCGGCGGCGGCGCCCCCCAGGCCGACTGGTCCTCCGTGGTGTGGGCGTCGCCGACGAGAGTGGCGTCGTACCCCCTGACGAAGGCGCCGTGGAGCGTCGAGCGGATGCACGCATCGGTCTGGGCCCCGGCGACGAAGAGGCGCCCCACCCCCAGGCCCGACAGCACGGTCTCCAGATCGGTGGCCTCGAACGAGTCGCCGTAGTTCTTCTCGACGAGCGGCTCGGTGTCGCCCGGAGCCATCGCCCGGAGCCAACTCGGGGACGATCTGCCAGGCATCGCTCCCCCTGGCCAGTTGCTCGTCGGAGTGCCGGACCCAGACGACGGGGACCCGCTCCCGCCGAGCCCTCTCAACGAGGCTGGCGATGTTCGCCACGACCGAGTCGCGTTCGTGGGCCCCGCCGACGACGCCGTTCTGCACGTCGACGACGAGGAGCGCGGTGTTCGGCCGATCGGCGAGGGTGGTCATGGTTTCCTCCGG
>JALOLI010000328.1 GCA_025456165.1 Acidimicrobiia bacterium
CCGGCCGGGCGCGGCACCCGCCTGATCGTCGGGGTCGTCCTGGTCACCCTGGGGACCCTCTTCCTGCTCGACTGGGCCCTCCCCAACCTGAGCCACTACCTCTGGCCGACGGCGATCATCGTCTGCGGCCTGGTCTTCCTCGCCTACGGAGCACGCCGATGAACGACGAGACCCGTCCCGAATCCGAAGAGCCCACCGAGGAAGTGCCGGCGCAGCCGGCTCCCACGACCCCGGAGCAGTACACCGCCGCGACCCCTTCCCCTCCGGCCCCGGCGGCGCCCCGCCCCGGCGGGCCGCGCCTGGGCCACATCGTGCTGGGCGCAGTCCTGGTACTCATCGGGGTGGGCTGGCTGATCGAGGCCCTCGACGTCGCCGATGTGCCCTGGCGCTTCCTGCTGCCCTCGATCCTGATCCTGGTCGGCCTGGCGCTGACCCTCGGGGCCCGCACCGGGAGCCACGGCGGCCTGATCGCCGTCGGCGTCGTGCTCACCGTGCTGGTGCTGCTCGCCGGGGTCTTCGAGGTGCTGATCGACATCCCGCTGTCGGGGGGCGTAGGCGATCGCACCCGAACCCCCACGACGGCCGAAGACGAGTACCGGTGGGGGGTGGGGAAGATGACGCTGGACCTGCGCCGGGCCCAGGGGCTGCAGGGGGAGGAGATCGCCGCCAGCGTCGTCATCGGCGAACTGGTAGTGATCGTGCCCGATGACGTGCCGCTGGTGATCGAGGCCCGCGCCGGGCTGGGCGAGGTCGTCGTCCTGGGCGAGAGCGCCGACGGGGTCGACCCGTCCCTCGAGTGCTACGGCAGCAGCCGCGACGTCGACTGCTCTTCGTCCGGCGAAGTAGCGAGTGAGCGCTTCCTGCATCTGACCCTCGAGGTCGGACTGGGCAAGGTGGAGGTGCAGCGATGAGGGAGCACCCGGGGACCTTCGTGGCCGGGATCGTGTTCATGCTGGTCGGAGCGGCCTATCTGCTGCACGCCCTGGACGTGTGGAACGTGCGCGTCTGGCGCTTGTGGCCGGTGGGCGTGATCGCCCTCGGCGTCGTGGTCCTCATCGGCGGGCTGCAGGCTCGTCGCCGCGACTGAGAGCACGGCCTTCCGGGGCCGGTTCCCAGCCGGGCCGCCGCTCCTCGGGATTGGCCGCAGCCGCCAGCCAGGGGTCGCCTCCCGGGTCGGCGATCGGCGCGGTGGCGCGCCGCACCGGAGCCTCCACCGGCCGGGGCCGCGGCACCCACCGCCGCGACACCAGCGGCCACAAGCACACCCCGACGCCGCCGACGACCATTAGAAGGCCCAGCACCTCGGTGAATCGGGCGACGGCGCCGGCGCGGTCGATGCAGTCGAACCCCTGGGGGCCGAGCAGGTAGGCCCAGTCGTGGGTGCCGCCGCCGATGAGCGGCAGCGCCTGCACCGGCGCATCGGCTATGTACACGGCGACGTCGCGCGCCGAGGTCCCCGCCCAGGCCAGGCAGAACCCGGCCGAGGCCCACTCCGACCGGCGCCAGAGGAAGTAAACGGCCAGCGCCAGGGGCACCGCCACCTGGAAGACCGAGCCGGCGAGGAACATCACCATCCGGGGCATGAAGGCGGTGAGGAGGTGGCCCAGTTCGTGGATGCCCAGATCGAACAGGTCCAGGGCGGGGACCGGCTGCTTGAACCCGAAGGCCACCACCCCGATGGCGGCGGCCGCCACCGCGCCGAGCGCGTACCGGCCCCAGGCCCGGAAGGCTTGCATGCCGACACATCGGCCGCCGCGGCGCCGCAGTCAAGCCCCGGTTGCGGCTGAGCGCGGAACGAGTGAATGCCTCCAGTCAAGGCCTGTCCCCGGGCCCGGCACCGCCGGATACTGCCCGGTGCCCCTACTCGCGGAGACCATGCCTCTCGCTCGCCTGCCCTTCGCCGTCCCTCTCGCTCTGCTCCTCGCTCTGGCCGCGGCCCACCCGGCCGCCGGGAGCAGCCCGCCGCCGCGCCTCGCCGGCGCCACCGAGGTCGACCCTCCGGGGAAGTACCCCTTCGCCGCCGCCCTGGTGGATCGCCACACTCCCGACGCCTGGCGGGGGCGCTTCTGCGACGGAGCCGTGGTCGCCGACCGCTGGGTGCTCACCGCCGCCCGGTGCCTCGAGGATCGCCGTCCGGCCGATGTGGATGTCGTCATCGGGCGGCACGACCTGAGCGCCGCCGGCGGGGAGCGCCTGGCCGCGGTGGCCTTCCACCTCCACCCTCGCCACGACGGCGCCGACCTCTACGACGCCGCCTTGGTCGAGCTGGCAGCCCCGACGGCGGCCCAGCCGGCGAGCCTGCCGTCCGCCGACCCCCTGCCCGGGCCGGCGCTCGCCGTGGGATGGGGAGATACCTTCGACCCCAATCGCCTGCCGCGCACTCTGCAGCAGTCCGCGATCCCACTGCTCGATGACGCCCGGTGCACCCTGATCCACGGCGACGCCTTCTCGCCGGCATTCATGGTCTGCGCCGGAGACCTGGAGCACGGCGGCGCGGGGGCCTGCAGCGGCGACCGGGGGGCGCCCCTGTTCGTCG
>JALOLI010000049.1 GCA_025456165.1 Acidimicrobiia bacterium
TGCTCCGGGTCGGTGATCACTACCACCGAGATGCCCTCGGCCTGCCCGGCGCGGGGGCCCTGCAGCGCCGCCCGGGCGATGCGGGCCAGAGCAGCCGGGTCTACGGGGTCGGGCAGGTAGCGGCGCACCATGCGGCGGCGGGCCACGACGCGGCGGTGCTCCATGCCTACACCGCGGCGAGGGAAACAGCCAGGTCCTGGAGCGCCTTCTTGGCGTCGGCGAAGATCATCGACGTCTTGTCCTTGTAGAAGAGAGGGTTGTCGATCCCGGCGAACCCCGAAGCCAGGCTGCGCTTGATGACCACGGTGGAGCGGGCCCGGTCCACCTCGATGACGGGCATGCCGTAGATGGGGCTGCCGGGATCATCGCGGGCGGCCGGGTTGACCACGTCGTTGGCGCCCACCACGAGAACCACGTCGGTGCGGTCCATGAGGGCGTTGCTCTGCTCGAGGTCGAGCAGTCTGTCGTACGGCACGTCGGCCTCGGCGAGAAGGACGTTCATGTGCCCCGGCATGCGCCCGGCCACCGGGTGGATGCCGTACACCACGCGCACTCCGCGCCTCTCCAGGTCGGCGGTGAGCGCCTGCAGGGCGTGCTGGGCCTGGGCCACGGCGAGGCCGTAGCCGGGCACCACCATCACCTGCGACGAGTAGGCCAGGGCGGTGGCCACGTCGTCGGCGTTGGTGGATCGGGCGCTGCCTCCGGATCCGGCGGCGGTGGCGACCGCCCCTCCGAAGGCGCCGAAGAGGACGTTGCCCAGGGAGCGGTTCATCGCCCGGCACATGAGGTTGGTGAGGATCACGCCGGAGGCGCCGACCAAAGCACCAGCGATGATCAGCGCCGAGTTGGAGATGACGAACCCGGTGGCCGCCGCCGCCAGGCCGGAGAGGGAGTTGAGCAGGGTGATCACCACCGGCATGTCTGCCCCGCCTATGGGCAGGACCAGGAGCACGCCCAGCAGCAGCGCCGCCCCGCCCGACGCCCAGAAGGGGACGGCCAGGTTGGCCGCCACCGCCCAGGCGCCCAGACCCAGCATGACGGCGGTCACTCCCAGATTGACCGGCCGCTGCGCCCGGTAGGTGAGGGGGGCGCCGCGCAGGATCTCCTGGAGTTTGGCGAAGGCCAGCAAGCTGCCGGTGAAGGTGACCGCTCCGATCACCACCGAGAGGACCATGCTGGTCATGGTTTCCACCGGCAGCGCGACGGCGTCGGCTCGCAGGAACTCGGCTCCGGCCACCAGCGCCGAGGCCAGGCCGCCGAACCCGTTGAAGAGGGCGACCATCTGCGGCATGGCGGTCATCTTGACCCGAAGGGCGGCGACCGCCCCGACCCCCGAGCCCACGATGACGCCCGCACCGACCACCCACCACGAGACGCCCGTGCCGATCAGCGTCACCGCCACCGCCAGCAGCATCCCCAGGGCGGCAAGGCGGTTGCCGGCGCGGGCGGTGCTGGGCGAGGAGAGGCGCTTGAGGCCCACAATGAAGGTCGCGGCCGCCACCAGGTAGAGCAGGGCGCGCAGGTTCTCGTTCATCGCCCGGCCTCGGGGTCTTCGGCTCGCCGGAGCGGCTTGCGGAACATGCCGAGCATCCGGTCGGTGACCAGGAAGCCGCCCACGACGTTGATGGTGGCGGTGGCCACGGCGACGAAGACGAGCACCGAGGCGAGGGTGTCGGCTCCGCCTCCGGTGGCGATCAGGGCACCGACGATGGTGATGCCCGAGATGGCGTTGGACCCCGACATGAGGGGCGTGTGCAGGGTGGGCGGCACCTTGCCGATCACCTCGAACCCCACGAAGGCGGCCAGCACGAAAGTGATCACGCCGATGACGACCGGGTCCAGCATCAGGAGGCTCCTCCGAGGGCGGCCCGCACCGCCGGGGTCATGATCTCTCCGGCGTGGGTGACGCAGGCGGCGGCGGTGATGGGGTCGTTGAAGTCGAGGTGCAGGCTGCCGTCGGGGGCCAGGTGGCGGATGAGGGCGGTCACGTTGCGGGAGTACATCTCGCTGGCGTGGCCGGCGGTCCCCGCCGCCAGGTCGCTCGGCCCCAGCACCAGGACGCCTTCCACGTCGACCTCCTCATCGGTCACGGTGGCCTCGCAGTTCCCTCCGGACGAGCCGGCCAGGTCGATCACCACCGAGCCCGGCTTCATCGCCCCGACCATGGCCCGGGTGATCAGGCGGGGTGCGGGCTTGCCCGGCACCTGAGCCGTGGTGATCACGATGTCGGCCGCGGCCACGTGTTCGGCCAGGGAAGCCATCTGGCGAGCCCGGGTGTCCTCGCTCACCTGCCCGGCGTACCCCCCGGCACTCTCGGCTGCCTGCTCGATCGGGCCGCCCACGAAGGTGGCCCCCAGGCTGCGCACCTGCTCGGCGGCGGCGGGCCGGATGTCGTAGCCGGAGACGACGGCGCCCAGGCGGCGGGCAGTGGCGATGGCCTGGAGCCCGGCCACCCCGGCGCCGACCACCAGGACCCTGGCGGGGGGCACGGTGCCGGCGGCGGTCATCATCATCGGGAGGAAGCGCGGGAGGCGGGCGGCGGCCAGCAGCACCGCCTGGTAGCCGGCGGCGGTCGCCTGGCTGCTGAGGGCGTCCATGGCCTGCGCCTGGGTGGTGCGGGGGATCAACTCCATCGCGAGCGTGGTGAGCCCGGCACCGGCGAACCGGGCCAGCTCCTGAGGGCGGCCCAAAGGATCGAGGAACGCGACGACCGCGCCGGTGGGGAGGACGGCGTCGAGGTCCACCGGGCCCACCGCCACCACCAGTTCGGCTGCTGGAGGCGGGCCCGCGAACACCTCGGCCCCGGCGTCGGCATAGGCGGCGTCGGGGAGGCCGGCGGCCGTTCCCGCCCCGGCGGGGAAGAGCACCCGGTGGCCGGCCGCGGTGAGGGCGGAGACGCCGCGGGGCACCAGGGCGACGCGGGCGTTCCCGGGGCGCGGCTCGGCAAGCACTCGGATCAGCATGGTGCCAGCAATCTACTCCGGTGCGGCACCACACTCCGCATCTGGGGTGTGGGCTGAAGCGGGTGGCGGGACCTCGCGTAGGCGACCCTGCCCGTCGGCGAAGTCCCACACGTCGATGGCCGGTGGCTCCACGCCGAGGCTGGTCAGGATGGTGCAGACCTGGCTGCGGTGGTCGGTGCCGTGGTGCAGCACCTGGGCCAGGCGGATGCCCGCCGGGGCGTGGCCCTCCGAGCCGTCACGACGGCGCCGCACCACGATGGCGTCCGGGTCGAGGTCCTCGCCCAGGAGCGCGGCCCAGGCCGCTCCGCTGGCCTCCATGACCTCCCGCAACTCGGCAAGGGCCATCTGCTTCTCGTTCACCAGCGGGTGGCGGCCGCCGGTGAGGGCGAACAGGTACGCGGCGTCGGCGCCGACGAGGTGCCGCAGGGTCTCGATGATCGAGCCGAAGGTTCCCGCCGCCGTGGCTTCGAGCCGCTCGGGAGCCAGCCCCAGGCAGGCGTCGATCAGTTGCTGCGTGGCCCATACGTGATGGGCGAAGGCGTCTTCCAGCAGAGGTCGGGTCATCTGCCCACCCTAGAGGTGCCGATGCTCCAAAGGGGCTTCAGCCGCCCGCCGCCCAGTTGGGGGCCGGTAGCAGCAGATCGCGGGCGGCCACCGGGCCCCAGGACCCGGCCGGGTAGGGGTGGACGGGTGGGGGGGCGTCCAGGAGCGGCTGGTAGAGGCGCCAAGATCCCTCGACCTCGTCGGCCCGCACGAACAGGGTCTGGTCCCCCTCCACGATGTCGAGAAGAAGGGTCTCGTACGCCTCGGGCACCTCGCCGAACGCCTCGGCGTAGGCGAAGCGCAGCGGCACGGTGCGCAGGCGCGAGGTAGGCCCGGGCTCTTTGACCTCGATCTCCAGGCGGAAGCCCTCGTCGGGCTGGAGGTCCAGGTAGAGGACGTTGGACGACGCCACGCAGGCATCGGGCCGGCCGTGGTACAGGCACAGCGGCGGCGGACGGAAGGTGACCGCTACCTGAGTGAGGCGCTCCTTCAGGGCCTTGCCGGTCCTCAGGTGAAATGGGACCCCCTGCCAGCGCCAGTTGTCCACGAACAGGGTGGCGGCGGCGTAGGTAGGGGTGGTCGAGTCCGGGGCCACCCCGTCGAGGTCGCGGTAGGCGGGGAGCGTCCCGTCGCCGGCGTGGTACTGGCCCAGCACCACACCGGTCGGGTCGATCGGGCCGATGCTGCGCAGCACCTTGACCTTCTCGGCGCGCACGTCGTCGGCGGTCATGGAGACCGGGGCCTCCATGGCGACGAGGGTCAGCAACTGGGTGAGGTGGCTCTGCAGCATGTCCCGCACCGCCCCGGCGGTGTCGTAGTAACGCCCGCGGGCCCCCACACCGGAGTCCTCGGCCACGGTGATCTCCACCCGGGCGATCCGGTCGCGGTTCCAGGAGGCCTCGAACAGGGGATTGGAGAAGCGGAACACCAGCAGGTTCTGAACGGTCTCCTTGCCCAGGTAATGGTCGATGCGGTACACCTGGCTCTCGTCGAAGTGGCGGTCGACCAGGTGGTTCAATGCCGCGGCGGTGGCCAGGTCGCTGCCGAAGGGCTTCTCCACCACCAGGCGGGCCCAGCCCGGGGCTCGCGCCAGGCCGGCGGCGCCCAGTCCGGTGATCACGCCGGGCAGGGTGGAGGGGGGCAGCGCCAGGTAGATCACCCGGTTGCCCGGCAGGGAATGCTGCGCCTCCACCGCTTCCAGGCGGGCGGCGAAGGCCCGGTAGTCCCCGTCGGGAGGGAGCGGGAAGTAGTGCAGGCGGGCGGCGCACCAGGCAGCCGCCGCCTCGCCGTCGAGGCCGGCGGCGGCCAGTGCCTCCTGCGAGCGGCGGCGGAACTCCTCGTCGCCCAGGTCGCGGGTGCCGGCACCGAGGACCACGGTGTCCAGGCCGTGCTCCGTGGCCAGGTGGTAGAGGGCGGGGAGCAGCTTGCGGGTGGCCAGGTCCCCGGTGGCCCCCAGGACCACGAAGACATGGCGCTCGATTGGGCGGTTCACCGCGGCTCCTCCTGCTCCGGGGGCGCAGCGTAACGGCCCCGGTGCCGGAGCCTCAGGGCAACGGCGGCATCTCCTCCTGGTACAGCCAGGCGTCGAAGAGGCCGTCGAGGTCGGCGCCGCTGAGTTCCTCGGCCAGGGCGATGAACTCGGGGGTGGAGCCGTTGCCGTAGGCGTGCCGTTCCGCCCAGGCGCGAAGGATGGCGAACAGGGTGTCGTCGCCCACCTCGACCCGCAGGGCGTGCAGGGCGAGGCCGCCCCGCAGGTAGACGCTGAGGTGGAACATCTGATCGCCGGAGGGCCCGGGGTCGCCGGGCAGGGGATGCGGCGCCTCGGCCATGAAGCCGTGGATGCCGGCGATCGTGGCGTCGTAGGCGTCCCCACCCCGGTCGTGCTCCAGCCAGAGCCACTGGGCGAAGGTGGCGAAGCCCTCGTTGAGCCAGATGTCGTTCCAGGTAGCCGGGGAGACGCTGTCGCCGTACCACTGGTGGGCCAGTTCGTGGGCCACGATCTCTTCGATCGTCGGCTCTCCGTATGCGGGGGCGTAGGACTCGATGACCTCTCGCCCGAAGATGCACAGCGTCTGGTCCTCCAGGGCCCCGGGCACCCCGGGGACCAGGGCGTGGCCGTACTCGGCGAAGGGGTAGAGGCCGAAGAGCCCGACGAAGAACTCCATCATCTCGCCGATCCGGGCGAGGGGGGCCGGGACCTCGGGGCCCATGTCGGCGGGCAGGTAGTCGCGCAGCAACACCCCGCCGGCGACCCCTCGGTCGATGCGTACCAGGTCGCCGATCACCACGGTGGCGAGGTAGGTGGCCATCGGCTCGGGCATGTCCCAGACGAAGGTGGTGGCTCCGTCGATCGTGGTGGTCTCGGCCAGCGTCCCGTTGGCCGCCACGGTGAGGCCCTCGGGCACGGTGATGCGGAAGGTGAAGGCGGCCTTGTCGGAGGGGTGGTCGTTGCCGGGGAACCAGGTGCGGGCGGCGTCGGGTTGGGCCACCACGAAGGTGATGTCCCCGGCGTCGATCCAGCCGAGGGGGAAACCGAGGGTGAAGAGGTTCTCCGGGGTGCCGTGGTAGGCCACTACCAACGCGAACTCCTCGCCGGCCGGCAGGAGCGCCGCCGGGTCGACGATCAGTTCGGCTTCCTGGCGCGAGAAGGCGGCAGGCGTTCCATCGACTGTGACCGCGTCCACCGTGAGGCCCAGCAGGTCCAGATGGAAGGCATCGAGATCGGAAGTGGCGGTGGCGGTGAGCGTGGCCTCGCCCCGGATGATGTTGGCGTCGGGGTCCACGGCAAGGTCGAGGAGGTAGTGCTCCACGTCGTAGCCGGAGTTGCCCAGGGTGGGGAAGTAGGGGTCGCCCAGGCCGGCCAGGTCCTTCTCGGCCCGGGTGGTGGTCGTGGCGGTGGTCGTGGTGGTGGCAAGGGCGGCGGTCGTCGTCGATGGGGTGGTGGTCGCGGTGGTCGAAGTGGTGTCGGCGTCGTCGGAGCAGGCGGCGGCGAGGAGCAGGAGCGAGGCGAGGAGGGCGGCCGGGCGGAGGGCGGTCATGGCACCAGGCTACGGCACGAGGCTGCACCAGGGCGTAACCATCGCCCCGGGCCACTATGTTGTCGGCGTGGAACCCTCCGGCGACCGCCTGTTCCGCCGGGCTCTTGAGGCCGCGGCGAAGGCCCTGCGTGACCTGGACTCCGATCAGGTGCCTGCAGACCTGCGCCGGGTGGCCGGGCGGCCGCTCCCGCTGCCGCCTCCGCTGGCGGTGTCCTTGCTCAAGGGGATCGATCGCTACGAGTGGCTGCGGGAGAAGGCCCTGGAGGCCTGGCCGGAGGCCGACGCCAAGGCGGCCGGCCCCGATCAGGCGTCGGCGCTGCTGCTGCAGCGGCCCCCGGGGTGGCTGTCGCGCCTGGTGGCACTGGTCGCCGGGGCGGCGGGCCAGGAGGCGCGTGGGGCGGGCGACGACCTGGCGCGCCGCCTGTCGGCTGCTGAGGCCGCCGCCGAGGAGTGGAAGCGGCGGGCCCGGGCCGAGAAGGAAGCGGGGGTTCGGGCGCTCCAGGAGGTCGAAGCCGCTCTCGCCGAGGAGCGGTCGCTGCACAAAGCCCGGCAGGCCACGGCGGCGCGTGCCGACTCGAACCTAGAGGCCGAGGTGCAGCGCCTGCAGGCAGCGTGGGACGAGGCCGGGGCCGAGCGCGACGCTGCCCGCGAAGAAGGGCGCCGGTGGCGGGAGGCCCTGGCCGGCGAGAAGCGCCGCAGATCAGCAGCCGAGGCCGCCCTGGCCGAGGCGGTCGGCACCACCCGCTGGGCCGACGACCCGCTCACCATGGCGGCGCATCTCGACTGGACGGCGGCGGTGGCGCGCCCGCCGGGGGCCGATTCCGCCGGAGAGGCGGCGAGCCCAGGAGCGGCCCTGAGGCTCCCCGAAGGGGTGCGCCCCGACCAGAAGGCGGCCGTCGACTGGCTGGTGCAGCGGACCGAGGCCACCACCGTGGTGGTCGACGGCTACAACGCCGCCTTCAAGCTGACCACGAGCCGCGACCCGGCGGCCGCCAGGAGACGCCTGTTGATGGTGCTCGACCGCTTGCGCCAGTTGGCTCGCGGCCCCATGCGGGTGCTGGCGGTGTTCGATTCGCGCCTCGGCCCGGCGGCCGAGGTGCCCGCGCCCGGGCCGGTCGAGGTTCGCTTCACCGCCGAAGAGGGCGGCGCCGACGCCGAGATCGTGGCGCTGGCTGCGGCGCTGGCGGGAGCGAGGGTGGTGATCACCAGCGATCGCGCCGTGCGCGAGGCGGTGGAGACGGCGGCCGT
>JALOLI010000329.1 GCA_025456165.1 Acidimicrobiia bacterium
TGGGCGGTGCGGGAGTTGCTGCGGATGGAGATCCACATCCCGACGTAGCCGGCGAACACCGAGCAGGCGGCGCCGAAGACGAACGAGATGGTGATCCACATCGCCAGTTCCAGCGAGGAGTTCACCGGGTCGAACTCCCGGTGGTTCCGCAGCACTCCGTAGCCGACGAAGATCAATCCGGCGACGACGATCGCCAGCATCATGATCGTGCGGTTCTGGCGGCGCAGGAACGCCTCGGCACCCTGGCGGATGGCGTTGGAGATCTTCTGCATCGCCTCGCTGCCGCGCTCGTGCCGCAGCACCCATCCGGCCAGCAAGGCGGCGACTACCAGGCCTAACAGGCTGACGCCGATGACGATCCCGATCAGGGTCGCAGTTTCGTACACGCCCACCTTCCTTCCCGCGTCTCCGTGGGGGAGACCCCCGTCGATGGCTCTACCCGGCGGCTGCCCGGCGGGACCCTCGCCGGCCCTGGTCGGGCGCCGCGGCGCGTCTGCGGGAGCCAAGCTAGCGCATGGAGGGGGGCGCCGATGCCGCCGGAGCACCGACCGGGGAGGCCGGCAGGACGTTGCCCTCGAGGCGGGTGACTAGTCACTGCGTTGCGCGCCGAATAGCCCCCTTCGCTTGAGGCAAAACCCTCAAACCGATCGGCGGCGCTTCCGAGGAATGCCGTCGGTCCGGCCATCCGGACCGCTTCGCTGGAAAGGAAAGGTTCGATGGGTACCTCCCGCAAGGTCCTGCTCACTCTGCTGGTAGTCGGCGTCCTCGGCGGCGTCGCGGTGGTGGGGACGCTCTCGGCGTTCTCCTCGACCACCACCAACACCGACAACTCGTGTTCACTGCCGGCACGGTCACCCTCACCGACAACGACTCGGGGGCGGTCCTCTACAGCGTGTCGAACCAAAAGCCCGGAGTGGATACGGTCAAGTGCATCAAGCTGACCTACTCCGGGAGCCTGGATGCCGACATCAAGCTGTACACCCCTTCGACGGTCAACGCCTCGGCGCAGTACATCAACCTGACCATCGAAAAGGGCACCAGCGACACGGCGGTGTTCCCCAACTGCGGCACCTTCACCTCACAGGCGACGGTCTACAGCGGCACCCTCGCCAACTTCGCCGCCACCAAGAGCTCCTACGCCAGCGGCATCCTCGCCTTCCCCGGGGCGCAGACCGCCTGGGCGCAGAACGACACCCTGGTCTACCGCTTCACCCTCAGCGTCCAGGACGACAACGCCGCCCAGGGCGCCTCGTCCGGGCTGCACACCTTCACCTGGGAGGCTCGCAACCAGTAGTCCTCGGTGGGGAGGGCCCAGGACCTCACCGGGGTCCTGGGGGAAGGAAGGGAGGGGATGGTGACGACCCTGGTGTGGGAAACGGATAGGGCAACCGGGGGGGAGCCTCCTCTGGAGGAAGCTCCCCTCGGCCCCGGCCGGGCTGATCCGTGGGCGGCTCCCACCGCCGTGACCTATGCGGGAACCGCGCCCCGGCCCCGACGCAAGGCCGCTCGCCCTTCTCGGCAGGCTGCCCCGGCCACCGCTTCCCGCCGCCCGGCAGACTCCTCCCCCCGTCGCCTCGCGGCCCAACACCGGTGCCCTCGCCGGGTGGTCCGGGCCCTGCTCGCGGTGCCGGCCGCTTTCGGTCTGACGCTGCTGCTCGCCATCTCGCTGCCCATGCTCTTCGGCTGTCGCAGCCTGGTGGTGATGTCGGGCAGCATGGAGCCGGGCATCGCCACCGGGTCGGTGGTCGTGGTGAAACGGATTCCCGCCGCCGAGATGGCCGTCGGCGACGTCGTCTCTTTCCACAGCCCCGAGACCGGCAGGATTCTCACCCACCGGGTGCAGGCGGTGGCGGCGGGGGAGGGGGTCATCGAGGTCCAGACCCGCGGCGACGCCAACACCGGCACCGAGTCGTGGGCCATCGAGCCGACGGGCACGGTGGGCCGCCTCGTCTTCCGGCTCCCCTACCTCGGATACCTCCTGGCGCCGTTGCAGGGGGTGGCGCCGCGGCTGCTGCTGGTCGTCATGCCGGCCCTGGCCCTGGGCGGGATCCTGCTCGCTTCGATATGGCGCGACCCGGCCCCTTCCGTCTCGAAGCCGGCCGGTAGGCGCCGTCGGGAACAGAGGGCCCTGCGCCCGGCCCGGAGCGAGGGGACTTGACGCTGCGCCGCCTCGCCGCCCTCCTCGCCGCCCTGGTCCTGGGGGCGGCGGCCCTGGCGGTGGGGCGGACCGAGGCCGCCTTCTACTCCGCGCCCGGCAACGGGGAGAGCTCCTATGCGGTCGCCCCGGACTTCGTGGCTCCGACCGTAGTCCGCACCCGGGTGGCCGACCCGTCCAACGGGCCGACCTACGCCGTCCGGCAGTGCCGCTTCTACCAGGCCTACGCCGAGGTGACCGACACCGGCAACCCGGCCAGCGGGGTGGCCTCGGTGGCGGCCGACCTGAGTGCCCTGACCTCCGGCCTGGGGGCCGACTCTCTCGTCGCCGGGGCTTACAGCCTCGACGGCTCCTCCTACGGGTGGCGCAGCCTGCCGCGCCTGGCCACGGCTGCCCCGGGGTCTCCCAGCTACTCCTTGACCCCTGCCGACAACGCCGGTAACTGGCGCCACCAGGGGGACTACCCCGCCGCCGTGGCGGCCCAACCCGTCGTTACCGCGGTCTTCCTCACCGGCCTCGAGCAGGGAGTGGCCTCGACCTCGGCGCTCGGGGTCTTCACCGCAGTGACCGGCGCCGGGGTGAGCGCCGACGCGGCGACACTCCGTCACGGGTCCTACTCGCTGCGCACCTCCCCGGCCAACGCCGCCGCCTACGCCTCCGTCACCCTCACCGGCTCGGGCAACACGGCCGTCGTGCGCTTCGCCGTGGGCCTGGCCGCCCTGCCGGCCGCCACGGTGAACCTGTTTGCCGTCGTTCCCAGCGCCGGGAACTCCGGGTTCGTGGTGTACAACGCCGCCACGGGCCGGTTCGGGGTGCGCTGGGGCACCAACACCATCGTGGACTCCGGCGTCGCCCCGGCGGCCGGGACCTGGTACGTGATCGACCTGCGGGCCTTCACCACCAACCCGCGCACTCTGAACTGGAGGGTCGACGGGGTCGATCAGCCCCAGGCGTCCCTGGCGGCGACGGCCGCCAGCGTGAGTGGCATCGGGTTCGGCACCACGGCCACCAACGTCACCTACACCGCCAACTTCGACGACATCATCGCCTCGCGGACCGCCGCCAACTACCCCATCGGGAACGGCAAGGTGCTCGGCC
>JALOLI010000050.1 GCA_025456165.1 Acidimicrobiia bacterium
GGGAAGCCGTAGCCCCAGTGGATGTCGGGCATGGCGAAGGAGGCCTCGACGATGCCCGGGAGGTGGGCCACGTTGGCCACTTGCTGCAGGGCCTTGTCGGCCTCCGCCTTGGCGAAGAGCGACGGCGAAGCGAACACCCGGCCGGGCACCCGCATGCCCCGCTCGGGCGCCAGTTCCCAGGTGACCTCACCGGTGCGCTCGAAGCCCATGGGGACACTGTAAGGGCCGGCCGCAGAACTCGGAAGGCGCCGCCGTCAGCCGGCGTCGAGGAACCCGCCCACCAGGCGGGCGAAGTCGCCCGGGGCCTCCACCGTCATGGCGTGGGTGGCCCCCGGCACCACCAGCACCGTGACTCCGGCGGCGGCGAGGCGCGACTGGTCGGGATCGGGCAGCGAGCGCTCCCCGAAGACGAAGGCCTTCGGCCCCGGGAACAGGTACAGCCGCTCCCGGGCGGTGGGTTCGATGGGGGCCAGCAGGCCCACCGCGCTGCGATGCACAGCGAGAGGGTCCGCCAAACGGAAAGCGGCGGCGTAGGCACTCCATCCCGGGTCGCCGCCGGCTGCTTCGGCCTCGATCGCCGCCAGCATCTCGGCGTGACCCCGGGCCAGGTACTCCGCCTCGCTCCACGCCGCGATCCGGGCGCTGCCGGTGCCCACGCCCGGGTCGAGGTTCCCCTCGGCCACCACCAGCGCGGCGACCAGGTCCGGACGCCACGAAGCCAGAACGATGCCCACCGTGCCGCCCATGCTGTGGCCGACCACCCCGCACCCGGACAGGCCGGCGGCCTCCAGGATGGCGGCCACCGTCCCGGCGTGGTCGGCCAGGGAGTAGCCGAACTCCCGGGGCCGGTCGCTGTAGCCGAAGCCGATTAAGTCGATGACCAGGCGCCGGCGGCGAACCAGGGGGGGCCGGCAGGCGGCTCCGATCAGGTCCGACGACCCGGCGGCACCCAGGCCGTGGAGCAGCACTACCGCCGGCTCCTCCCCGGGCAGATCGTGATAGCGGACGATCGCGGCGGCACCCGGCACGAGCAGCGACTTCACCGGCCGCTCCTAGACATCGAAGAGCACCCGCGCCTCCCAGCCCCCGGCCACTTCCTCCACCGCCGCCTCGTGATGGGTCACCGCCTTGATCGGCGGGCCGCGCAACTCCAGAGCCTCCACCCGGCCGCCCGCTGCCGTCCCCCGCAGACGGCTGCCGCCGATCTCGTCCACCTCGAACCGGCAGAGGGCCAGGCCACGGATCTCGGCCTCGGCCAGCAGCGCCGATAGCCAGGCCACGAGCAACTCCTCCCGGGTGTCCCCTTCGACCTCCACGAGACACACCTCGGCTCCATGGACCACGGCCAGGTCGAACATCAGGTCGAACATGCCGTAGGCGGCGGCCGCGAAGGCCTCCTGGACCGTGGCCCCAGCGGCGGCGATCCCCACGTCGGCGGTGTGCGGCAGGACCCGGTAGCGGGGCATGGGAGGTCTCAGCCCTCCTCCCACCACCAGGAGAGGGCCAGCAGGCCGGGCCCGGTGTGGACCACCATCACCGCCCCGAACTCGGCCACCATGGCGGTCACGGGCTCCACCTGGCGGCGCACCTCGGCGAGGAGGTGGTGTGCCGCCTCGGGGGCAAGGGCGTGCAGGGCGATGACGTGGAGACGCGCCCCGGGCACCCGGGTGCGACGCCACAGCCGCAGCAGGCGGGCGATGGAGGCGCCCCGGCTAAAGGCCGGCCGCAGGCTCCGGATGTTCCCTTCGCGAAGTTCGAAGAGGGGATGCACCCGCAAGCCCGACGCCAGGCGCCCCACGGTGCTGTTGAGGCGCCCGCCGCGCACCAGGTACTCGAAGGTCTCCAGGGCCCCGCAGAGCCGGGCCCGGCCGAGCACATGCCGGGCCGCCGCCTCGACCTCGTCCAGTGAACCGCCCCGTCCGGCGACGCCGGCCGCATGGATGGCGGCGAGGGCCTGGGCGCCGGCCGCCGTGCCGCTGTCCAACACCCGAACCGGCCGCCCGGGGATCGAATCGGCGGCGACCACGGCCGACTTGTAGCTGCTGCTCAGGTGAGACGCCACGGTGAGCACCAGCGCCCCGTCGTCGGCACCCTCCAGAGCGCCGACAAAGGCTCCCGGCGTGGGGCCGGAGGTGCTGACCCCCTCGTCGAAGCGAGCCAGCAACTGGGCGAGGGGCAGGTCGCCGTCGTTGTAGGCCACGCCGCCCAGCACGACCCGGGTGGGCACGAGGATCACCCCCCGCGCGGCTGCGGTGGCCGCATCGAGAGCCGCGGTGCTGTCGGTGATTACCCGGACCGTCATGCGGTGGTCACTTTCAGCGCCGACCCTACCTCAGTCGGGCTTCCTGCCGGGGGCGGGCCACCCCGTGTCGTTGTCGAAGAGCAGGCGGCTGACGTACACCCTCGCCGGCTGCCGGTGCCGCGGGCTGTTGCCCATGAGCCGTTTCGCCCACATCGGGACCACGAGGGCCGCCCCCAGGGTGGCCCCGACCACCGGGTCGGCCACAGTCGAGGGCCATCCCGCGGTGAGGGCCAGAGCCGCCGGGAGCGCCGCCTGGGCGAGGAACGAGCCCAGCCCGGTGTGACGGAAGACGCGGCCTGCGGCGAGTCCAAGGGCGAGGACTACCGCACCCGGCCAGGCCATCGTCCCGCAGGCCCCGCCGGCCACAGAGATGGCGCGGCCGCCGGCTCCGCCGAGGAAGGGCGACCAGTTGTGCCCCGCCGCCGCCGCCCCGGCCCCAAAGGCGGCCAGCAAGGGATGCGCCCCGGCCATCAGCACTACGGCCGCCGCCCCCTTGCCGATGTCGAGCACGCCGGCCACCGCCATGGGCCAGAACCCCGAGGTGGCCTCCACCGCGGTCCCCGAGACGGTGCCGGTGCCCACCCGCCGCAGGTCCACGCCGGCGACGGCGCGGGCCATGAGGTAGGAGAAGGGGATGGAGCCGACCAGGAAGGCCCCGATCAGGTAACCGGCGGCGAGCAGCGTCTGCATCGCCCGGCCACCCTAGCGACCGCCGTGCCCACAGGCGGCGAGGCGCCCCGGGCGGCTACTCCGGCTCGCGAGTGGGGAGGCGAACCACCAGGCGGGCCCCGCCTTCCTCGCCCTCCTCGGCCACCACCGTGCCGCCGTGGGCTTCGACGATCTCCCGCACCACTGCCAGACCCAGGCCGGTGCCCCCGGCGTCGCGGCCGCGGGCCTCCTCGAGGCGGGCGAACCGCTCGAACACCTGCTCGCGTTCGCCCTCGGGTATGCCGGCGCCATCGTCTTCGACCACCGCCACCACTTCCTCGCCCTCCAGGGCCACCCGCAGCACGATGCGGCTGGAGGCGTGGCGCCGGGCGTTGTCGAGCAGGTTGCGCACCACCCGCCGCAAAGCCAGGGGGTCGCCCCGCAGCCGGGCCTCCTCCACCTCGGCCTCCACCGTGACACCTTCCACCCGGCCGGCCTCCTCGGCCGCGATCTCGGCGAGGTCGAGTTCCTCGGTGTGCGCCAGCACCGCCCCCTCGTCGGCCCGAGCCAGGGCGAGGAGGTCGTCCACCAGGCGCTCCATGCGGATCCCCTCTTCGAGCACCCCCGAGGCCACCCCCGGCCAGTCGGCCCGTCCGGGGTGGGCCAGGGCCACCTCCAGCTGGGTCCGCGCCGAGGCTAGGGGGCTGCGCAGTTCATGCGAGGCGTCGCTGACGAAGCGCCGCTGGCGCTCGGAGGAGCGCTGCAAGCGGTCGAGCATCCGGTTCATCGTTGCCGCCAGGCGCCCCACCTCGTCCCCGGTGCCGGGATCCGGCACCCGCTGGTGCAGGTCGCCGGCGCCGATCTCGGCCACCCGCGAGCGGATGGCCTCCACCGGCTGCAGGGCCCGGCCCACGACCAGCCAGGTGACCACGGCCACCACTCCCACCAGCAGAGGCACCACGATGGCGATCGTCCGGCCGAAGCGCTGCACGTCGGCCTTGACCGTCTCCAGGGACGGCAGCACCACCGAGCGTCCCACCACCCCAGTGAGCACGGACAGCCCCCCGCCCTCCCCCAGACCGGCGAGCGTGAGATCCGGGTAGGAGGGCACCCCGTTGGAGCGCATGCAGGCGGCGTAGGTGAAGAGCACGTCCTGGAGTCGCGCCTCCACCGCCCGGCGGTCGAGGACGTCCACCCCGTCGAACGCGGTCGAGATGACCTGGTCGCACAGGCTCACCGCCGCCGCCACGCTCTCCTCGACCAGCACCTCCCCGGTGAGGCATTCGTTGAAGGCGTTGAGGAACTCGTCGGAGCCGGCGATCTCCTCGAAGCGGGAGTAGTCCACCACCGGGTTGCCGATGGCGGCGATGGCGGTCTGCTCGCACTGGCCGGTCGCCGAGAACAGCGGGCTGGTCCGCCGGGTGCAGGATTCGTAGGCGAGGATCACGCTCTCGCTGACGCCGCTGCGGTAGTAGAAGTCGCTGAAGCGGCGCGGCCGCTCGCCGTAGGCGGCGGCGAGGACCGGCGAGCAGGTGCGGTTGAGGGTCTCGGCGGTGACCTCGAAGGGGTCCACCGCCACCCCCAGGGAGAGCAAGGCCAGTTCGGTCACCACGCCGCGATCCAGTTCCCGCCGGGCGTCCACCAGGCTGCGGGTGAGGGTGACCCGCACGTCGCTGATCAGGGCATTGCGGGTGATGAGGAGCAAGCCCACCCCGCCGGCTACCAGGGAGGCGCCGACGATGAGCGTGGTCACCACGGTCAAGCGCGAGCGCACCGAGCGGAACAGCGGCATCAGTCCTCCGCCAGGAGGTACCCCACGCCCCGGACCGTCTGCAGGGTGTCCCGGTCGAAGGGACGGTCGATCTTGCGACGCAAGTAGCCCAGGTAGACCTCGACGACGTTGGGGTCCACGCCGGAGTCGTTGCCCCACACCCGGTCGAGCAACTCCTGCTTGGAGACCACCTCGCCGGCGCGGGTCATCAGGGCCTCCAGGAGGTCCACCTCGCGCGGGGTGAGGTGGATGGCTACCCCGCCCCGGTCACAAGTGCGGGTGGCGGGATCGAGGCGCAGGTCCCCCACCTGGCAGGCCACGGGACGGGCGCCGCTGCCCCGCCGCACCAGGGCTCGCAGCCGAGCCACGAGCACTACGTAGGAGAAGGGCTTGGAGAGGAAGTCGTCGGCCCCGGTGTCGAGGGCCTCGGCCTCGTCGTACTCCCCCGACTTGGCGGTCAGCATGAGGATCGGGGTCCAATTGCCGGCCGAGCGCATCTCGCCGCACACCTTGAAGCCGTTCATCCCGGGCAGCAGGATGTCGAGCACCATCGCGTCGTAGTGGCCCTCCATGGCCATCGAGAAGCCGGTCAGGCCGTCGTGGGCCACGTCCACTTCGAAGTCCTCGGCCTCCAGGCCCCGCTTCAGGGCCTGAGCGAGCCGGACCTCGTCCTCCACCACGAGAAGGCGCATGGGGGGATTATGGCGAGGATCGAGAGATCGGGCGGGGATGAGGCCCCTACCCCGCCTTCCGCGCCCAGAGCGAGTACATCATCGGCACCAGGTCGCGCTGCTCCGCCGGAAGCCGCCAGCGGCCGTCGGCTTCGAGGGTCATCTGTGGGAGGCCCTCCCACTCCAGGTCGCGGTGCTCCTGCAGGCCGGTGATCGTCAGGCCGGCGCCGATGAGCGCGGTGACCACCTCGCCCAGGCCGTGGTTCCACTCGTAGGTGCGGGCGTGGGCCACCGTGCCCGGCCCGGCGTACGTGTTGGGGTCGTCGTCCACGATGGGATCGACCGTCTCGAAGTAGGGGTAGCGCACCAGCAACGCCGCGTCTTGCCGCCAGTCGAGGGTCCAAAGCATCGGGTGGCCCTCGCGGATGTAGAAGAGGCCCCCGGGGGCCAGGAACCCGGCCACCACCTCGGCCCAGCGCCGGATGTCGGGCAGCCAGTTGAGCGCCCCCGTCCCGGTGTAGACGACGTCGAAGGTCTCCGGCAGCACCCGTGGCGAGTCGTACAGCTCGGCCACCACGAAGCGCCCCGGGGTGCCGCTCTCGGCGCTCAAGCGGCGGGCGGCGGCGATGGCCGGCTCCGAGAAGTCGACCCCGGTGACCTCGGCGCCCAAACGGGCCCACGACAGCGTGTCCTTCCCCATGTGGCACTGGAGGTGGAGCAGCCGCTTCCCGGCCACCTCGCCCACCAGGGGGGCATCGAAGGCGACCACATCGCTGAGGCGCGCCGGGTCGGCGATGAAGCCGGCGACGTCGTAGACCGGGGACTCCCAGTGGATGGGCACCCGGTCGTCCCAGTTGTCCCGGTTGGCGCGGCGGTGCTCGTCGAGGGGCATGGCCGCCTCACGCTAGCGACGCACCGGCCCCGCCGGCGCTAGGTTCCCCGGGACCGTCGAAGCGGAGGCAATCCCATGAGCCCACTCCTCGCCCCTCTGTTCCTGGCCCAGGCCGTCCCGGACGCCGGCCTCACCGCCGCCTGCGGGGACGCCCCCGGCATCGTCTGCCGGCTGGTCTACGACGCCACCGGCAAGGAGACGCTTTCCCGCGTCGTCGAGTGGATCGTGGCCAAGCCGCTCAAGGTGCTGCTGGTCATCGCCGTGGCCTGGCTCCTGGTGGCCTTGCTGCGCCGCGGCATCCGTCGCCTGGTGGAGGGCCTGGTGGCGCAACGCGACGAGCAGGCGGCTCGCCGTCGCGAGGAGATCGCCGAGACCCCGCCGGGCCACCGGGTCCCGGCCGCCGCCCGCTCTCGCCGCCTGGCGGAGCAGGCCGAGCGCGGCCGCCAGCGGGCCCAGGCCCTCGGCACGGTGCTGCGGAGCCTGGTGTCGGTGGTGATCTGGTCGCTCGCCGCCCTCATCGTCCTCGGCGAGTTCGGGGTCAACCTGGGGCCACTGATCGCCGGCGCCGGCATCGCCGGCATCGCCCTGGGCTTCGGGGCCCAGTCGCTGGTGCGGGACTTCCTGAGCGGGGTCTTCATGCTGGCGGAGGACCAGTACGGGGTCGGCGATGTGGTGGATCTGGGCGACGCCGCCGGGACGGTGGAGGAGATCAGGCTGCGCACCACTCGCCTGCGGGATGGCGAGGGGACGGTCTGGTTCGTCCCCAACGGCGAGATTCGACGCGTGGCCAACAAGTCGCAGCGCTGGGCCCGGGCCGTGCTCGACTTCGAGGTGGCCTACGACACCGACCTCGATGTGGCCATCCGGGTGATCAAGGAGGCCGCCGACGCGGTCTGGCATGAGCAGCAGGCCGCCACCACCGTCCTCGAGGAACCGGAGGTCCTGGGGATCGAGGCTATGGCCGGCGGGGCGGTGATCCTCCGGGTCGCCCTCAAGGTGGACCCGGGTGAGCAGTGGGCGGTGGCCCGGGTGGCCCGGCGCCGCATCAAGGATGCCCTCGACGCGGCCGGCATCGAGGGACCAATGCCGCAGCAGGTGGTCTGGGTGCGCTCGTCGCCCCTTTCGGAGGCGGTCTAGAAAACCGGAACCGGCCCCGCAGGGCCGGTTCCGGCGATTCGAGGAAGCGCTCGTCTCTGCGCGGCTTCCCCCTTGGCTACGCCTGGCGAGGCTGCCGACCTACCAGGCCGCCGCGGAGGCCGGCGCGCTCCGGCTCCGGGGTCGCCCGGGCGGAAATGCCGGCGGCCGGCCGGATCTTCCACCGTCGCGGCCGCTCGGACTCGAGGCGCTTCTCGACCACGAGGGTGGTCGCCAGCTCCAGGGTGTGCATGCCGATGGTCATCGTCTCTTCCTTTCCACATTCGCCTCGCCCGC
>JALOLI010000330.1 GCA_025456165.1 Acidimicrobiia bacterium
GAGGGCAACGGCCAGGATGCCCGCCATCGCACGCGGTACGGCCAGCCGCCGCCGGACGTATTGCTGCCTGGATCGGGTGTACTCCAGCAAAGCCCGCTTCTCCCTAAGTGAAGTGATCGATCCAGGCAGGCATCGGACCGGGTGGAGGCCCCCTTGAGGTTTTGGTGGGGCCATCCCCCCCGGGCCGGGTGACTAGTCACCGCGCGTCCCGGCACGGGAGCCGCCCCCGGAGCCCGGGGCGTCTCCGGAGTGGCGCCGTCAGCGGCCGAAGCGACGCTCGCGGCGGGTGAAATCGCGCAGGGCGCGCAGGAAGTCGACCCGGCGGAAGGCGGGCCAATAGACGTCCACGAAGGAGTACTCGGCGTAAGCCGCCTGCCACAGGAGGAACCCGGAGAGGCGGGACTCGCCGCTGGTGCGAATAACGAGATCGGGGTCGGGCAAATCGGCGGTGTAGAGGTGGGCGGCCAGGGCCGAGCCGTCGATGTGCGCCGCCATGTCCCCCGCCGGTACTCCACCGGCCGCCAGTTCGCCCACGAGGTCCCGCACGGCGTCGACGATCTCCTGCCGCCCGGCGTAGGCCACCGCGATGTTCAGGCGCCGCTCGCCCTCAGCAGCCCGCTCCTCCAAGCGCTGTGCCGCCTCCCGCAGGGCGGGAGGCAGGAGCTCCACACTCCCGATCACCCTAATTCGCAACCCGGCAGCGCCCGGCTCGGCGGGGAGCCGGTCGAAGAGCCCCGCCAGCACCTCGAAGTAGGGATCCAATTCGGCGGCGGGGCGGGACAAGTTCTCCTGAGACAGCAGCCAGCAAGTCACCGCCGGCACCTCCAGGTCGCGGCACCAGGAGAGGAGCTCCACCACCTTGTCCATGCCGGCCCGGTATGAGGTGGCGTAGTCGGGCAGGCCGGCGGCCCGGGCGAATCGGCGGTGGCCGTCGTGGATCACCCCGATGTGCCGGGGAAGCCGGCAAGGGTCGAGGGCCCGCAACAAGCGGTCCTCATAGATGCGGTACAGCGGCCGGCGCAGCGCCTCGCCCAGGCTCATCCCATCCCCGGTTCGGGTGGGGCGATGTTAAGCCCGGGCCGGGGCCCTATCGCAGGCGGCCTGTGCCGGGCGCTCAGCGGCGCCGCCCCGCCTCGCCCAGCACCTCGGAGTAGAGGGCAGACAGGCGCCGGGCCCAGGCCGTGCCCTCGAAGCGGGCGGTGAAGCGGGCGCGGGCGGCCTCACCCATCTGGCGACGCCGCCCGGGGTCGCCGGCCAGGTCCCGCACCGCCGCAGCCAGCGCCGCCGGCTCGGACGGGGGCACCAGCACCCCGGCGTCGTCCCCGACGATCTCAGGGATTCCCCCGACCCTGGTGGCCACCGCCGGCACCCCGGCCGCCAGGGCGTGGATGAGCGCGGTGGGCAGGGCGTCGGCGTGGCTGGGGTGCACCACCAGATCGGCGGCGGCCAGCAGGGGGCCGACATCCTCGCGGAACCCGGCAAAGACGACCCGCCCGGCCAGGCCGGCGGCCTCCACGCGGGCGCGCAACCGGGATTCCTCAGGCCCGCTGCCGGCGAGCACGAAGCGGATCGGCAGATCTTCGAGGAGGCGGGCCGCGTCGAGCAAGTCATCGTGGCCCTTGCCCTCGCGGAAGATGGCAACCGTCGCCGCCAGCAGGGTGCCCTCGGCCGCTCCCAGTTCGGCCCGCAGTTGCCCCCGCCGCTCCGCCGGCACCGGATCCGGCGCCGGGATGCCGTTGGGAATGATCACCACTCGGTCCGGGTCGCCGGGGAAGGCACTCAGGTACCAATGGCGCACGGCTTCGGACACGGCGATGGTCCGCACGGCCCGCCGGCGGCGAGCCCAGGCGCCCAGGTCGCGCTTGAGGCGGCCCACCCGTCCTACCTCGTCCTCCACCAGATGGAGCGTGGAGACCAGGGGTACTCCCAGGCGGGGAGCGGCGTAGGCGGCGACCAGGTCGGCGTGCTTCAAGTGGGAATGAAGCAGGTCGGGAGGGTCGGGGCGCAGCAGGCGGACCGCCCGCCGCAGGCCGCGCGGGTCCCACCGCGACGGCAACTCGAGGGAATCCACCCCCACCCCCAGGTCACGCAGGATCTGCGGATAGCGGTGATCGCCCAGAGGCATCAGCGAGAGCACCCGCATCTCGATGCCGGCGGCCGGCGCCACCCGCGCCAGGTCGACCAGGACGTGCTCCGCCCCGCCCGGGCCCAGTTCGTGGATCAGGTGACAGACGCGCACCGGTTTCGCGGCAGGCTCCCGAGATCGCTGCCGGCAGCATCGGCAGGGCCGGGGAGCCGCTGAAGCGCCGCCGCCGGCCCCCGGCCCAGGACACGCATCGGCAGGAAGACCCGCATCCTCGCCGTGAGGCTGGTGATCCGGCCGACCGCGTTGATGCCCCGGGCGGGTTGAGGGGTGTTCTTAGTTGCACGCGCGCCCTACGCTCGCCCGGCCATGCGCGTCCTCGTCACCGGAGCCACCGGGTACATCGGCGGCCGCCTCGTCCCC
>JALOLI010000331.1 GCA_025456165.1 Acidimicrobiia bacterium
CCCCGGCTCGAGGACTCGGCACTCTCCCCTGAGGGGGGAGAACAGAATGGCGAAGCCGGGAGGGGGATTAGCCCTCGCCAGAGCTAGCCCTTCGGCTCCTCTTCCTTGGTGAAGATCTCCCTGATGGCCCCGATGCTGCTCAGGACCCCGCTCATCTCCACCGGGATGAACACCTTGCTGGCCTTGCCGTCGGCGATCTTGGCCAGGGCGTCGAGGTAGCGGATGGCGATGAGGTCCGGGCTCGGGTTGCCGACGTGAATGGCGCCGAACACCCGCTCGATGGCCTGCCCTTCGCCCTCGGCGACGGTGAGCAGCTTGAACTTGTCGGCGTCGGCCACCTCTTTGATGGCCTGGGCCTGGCCCTGAGCCTCGAGGATGCGGGACTGCTTCACGCCCTCGGCCCGCAGGATCTGGGCGGTCTTGTCGCCTTCGGCCTCGGTGACGATGGCGCGGCGCTCCCGCTCCGCCTTCATCTGGCGGTGCATGGCCTCGGTGACGTCCGGCGGCGGATCGATGCGCTGGATCTCAACGCGGACCACCTGGGTGCCCCAGACGTCGGTGGCCTCGTCGAGCACCTGGCGCAACTGGGTGTTGATGGTCTCGCGCGAGGTGAGCGCCTCGTCGAGGTCCATGTCGCCGATGATGTTCCTGAGATTGGTCTGGGCCAGCTTGGTGGCCGCCAGGATGAAGTTGGCCACGTTGTAGCGCAGCTTCATCGGGTCGGTGGCCCGGTAGTAGACGACGGCGTCGACGGTGACCACCACGTTGTCCTCGGTGATCACTTCCTGGGGCGGGACGTCCACCACCTGCTCACGCATGTCCACCCGCCGAATGCGCTCGATGAAGGGCAGGATCAGGCGCAGTCCGGGGTCGACCGTGCGGTCGTAGCGGCCGAAGCGCTCCACCAGGCCCTTCTCGAACTGGCTCACGATCTTGAGGGCGTTGGCGATCAGTATGAAGGCCCCGACTACTACTACGACGACGATGACCAGCAAGGCGGTTGAGTCCATTGCTCCTCCGTTCCGATTTGCTCCGTCTCAGTCCTGCGGCGCTACCACCAGGCGGGTCCCCCGCATCTCGACCACCCGCACCTCGGCCCCTTCCTCGATGGGGTCGCCATCGGTGGTGGCCCGCCAGATCTCGGTCTCCAGCCGGACCCGGCCGGTGCCGGTCACGCGGTCGATGCGCTCGAGCACCAGGACGCGGCGGCCCTCGTAGCGGTTGGCTCCCACCGGATGCTGGCGCTGGTCGTCCCGGTGCACCAGGCGCTGGAAGACCACCAGGGTCAGGATCGAGACCCCGAGGAACACCGCGAGCACGATGATCGGCTCAACATCGAGGAGGGCGAGGACGAAAGCCACCACCGCTCCCACGGCGAAGGGGAGCATGAAGAAGCCGGCCGTGAAGATCTCGCCGATGCCGAACACGGCGGTGACCCCCAGCCAGATCCAGCGCCACCACTCAGTGTCCATTGAGCCGCCTCCCGTGGGGTGACCTCATAAGTATCGCAGGTGGCGCGAACTGCCGTAGGGGCCGTCTGGGCGCGGGCGGCAGCTGCGGCTCCTAGGCTGATCAGAACCGGTCGTCGAGGAGGCGAGATGCGATCACGGGCCCTTTGGATGCTGCTGGGCTGCGGGCTGCTGCTGGCGGCCGCCCTTCCTGCGGCGGCGGACGCCCCCCGGGTGGTTATCTGCAACGCCATGGTCGCGGGCATCGTGGGCACTCCGGGAGACGACATCCTCTACGGGGACGGCGGACCCGACGTGATTGCCGGACTCGGAGGCAACGACGAGATCTTCGGCGGCGGCGGGGACGACTCGATCTGCGGCGGCGCCGGCAACGACCACCTCCTAGGCGAGGACGGGGTCGACTACCTCCACGGCGGGGCGGGGCGGGATCTCCTCAACGGTGGAGACGCAGCCGACTTGATCTACGGGGGTCTGGGGAACGACGAGCTCATCGCCAGTGCAGGCGACGACGTCTTCGACGGAGAGGGGGGCGTCGACCTCGTCGCTTTCGACATGATCGGGCACGGCGTCCATGCCTCCCTCATCCAAAACATAGTGGTCCCGCTGGCCGGGCCCAACCCGGCCGAGTTCATCGTGCAGACCATCTACGCGGAGAACCTGCGGGGGACCGGGTACCACGACATCCTGACCGGCACCTCGGGGCCCAACCGCCTGGATGGCTCGTACGGGCCCGACGAACTCGACGCCCTGCAGGGCGACGATGTGCTGCTCGGCGGCCCGGGCCGGGACACGGCCAACGGCGGTGACGGGGACGACCGGGTAGTCGGCGGGCCGGGCGACGACAGCCTCTGGGGCAACAACGGGTTCGACACCGTGATCGGCGGCGGGGGGACGGACACCTGCGGCGGCGAGGCGGTCAGCCTCTGCGAGGCGTGACCGGGCAAGGAACAGCGGCCTCTCCCGCCGGAGGCGGGATACAAAGGAAGCCCTCAACCCCCGCCCTCTCCCGGCAAGCCGGGAGAGGGGGCCGCG
>JALOLI010000051.1 GCA_025456165.1 Acidimicrobiia bacterium
GGGCCACCGAAGCACACCCAGGGCTCGACGCCCCCGTAGTCGAGGATCTGCGGCGAGCTCTCGGCCCAGTAGGAATTGAGCGGCCACCCGTTCTCCATGGCGGCCACCAGCCCGAACGGCTTGAAGGCCGAGCCCGGGTTGCGCCGGCCCTTGGTGGCGATGTCGTAGGTGCGCTGGCCGGCGGCGACGTCCTCGCCGAACTCCAGGCCGGAAGCCATGACCTTGGTCGCGCCGGTGCGGTTGTCCACCATGGCGATAGACCCGGTGGGCCCCTGTTCTCCTGGGGGGAACCACTGCTGCAGCAGATCCTGCGCTTGCTGCTGCAGGCCGTAGTCCACCGTCACGTAGATGCGGAGGCCGCCGCCGCCTTCACAAGTGGTGTCGTCGGCCGGGCAGCCGAACAGCGCCCGCTTGCGCTGCAGGTAGGTGTCGCCCAGGCCGAAGGCGGGATCGTTGAGCACCGCTTCCTTGGCTGCGATGAGGACCTGGGGCGCCAGGGTCTGGAACTCCTGGTGGGGGACGGTGCGCAGCGGCGCGTCGAGGGCGTCCTCCGCTTCCGCCTCGGTGATGTACCCCTCTTCGAGCATCTCGCCGATCACCCGGTCGCGGGCATCTAGGGGGTCGTCGGTGTCGTTGCGCAGGTTGTAGAGGGTGGGGTTGCGGATCGGCACGGCCAGGGCGGCCGCCTCGGCGATGCTGAGCTGGTCCAGCGACTTCCCGAAGTACTCCTGGGCGGCGGCCTGCACTCCGTAGGCGTTGGCCCCGAAGTAGACCGAGTTGAGGTAGAACTCGAGGATCTGCTCCTTGGTGTAGCGGCGCTCCAGCTCCATCGCGATGGCCGCCTCCGACACCTTGCGCCGGAGGGTGGGCTCGGTGCCGATGAAGTTCAGCTTCACCACCTGCTGGGTGATGGTGGAGCCGCCCTGGCTGGCGCTGCCCCCGCTCACATTGCCCACGAGGGCCCGGACTATCGAGGCGTGGTCGACGCCGACGTGGGTCCAGAAGTCGGCGTCCTCGGCCGAGAGCACGGCCGCCACCACGAGGTCCGGGATGTCCTCGAGGGGCACCGGCTGGCTGTTGCGCTCGGTGAGCTGGCCCAGGCGCACCCCGTCGGCGGTATACACCTCCGAGAGGCGGCCCAGATCGGGGAGGTCGAGGGGCAGGCTGCCCACTTCGGGGATCCAGGCCCGGCTGAGGTCGTTGAGGCTGCCGGCGGCGGCGTTGCCGCCCAGGAAGGCGAGGAGGCCCACCCAGCCCGAGGCGATGACGGCGATGGCCGCCAGCACGGCCACGGCGATCAACCGGCGTCCACGCCGATCGATGCGCTCGGCCTGATTAATGGAGACTTCCATTGGCTACCCCGTCGGACGTCCCGGGGAGGCCCGGCAGTTCCCGGGTAGCATCCGGCCTCGTCGAGCAGTGTAACGATGCCGCTACTTTCCCCTGAGCCCCGCAGCACCTCCAGCGGCATCGAGATCGGCCCCTGCCTGGGCCCGGCCGACCTCGAGGGGTGGGACCCGGGCGAGGCGCTCGGCGAGCCCGGCGCCTACCCCTTCACCCGGGGCCCCTACCCGGACATGTACCGGGGGCGGCTGTGGACGATGCGCCAGTACGCCGGGTTCGGGACGGCGGAGGCCACCAACGCCCGCTTCCGCGCCCTCCTGGCCGCCGGCCAGACCGGCCTGTCGGTGGCCTTCGACCTGCCCACCCAACTGGGGCTCGACTCCGACGACCCCCGGGCGGCGGGCGAGGTGGGCCGGGTGGGGGTGGCCGTGGCCACGACCGACGACCTGCGCCGCCTCTTCGCCGGGATCCCGCTGGCCGGGGTCTCCACCTCGATGACCATCAACGCCACCGCCGCCGTCCTGCTCCTCATGTACCGCCTCGTGGCCGAGGAGCAGGGGGCCGATCCCCGGCTGCTGCGGGGCACGGTGCAGAACGACATCCTGAAGGAGTACTCCGCTCGCGGCACCTACATCTTCCCTCCCCGCCCCTCGATGCGCCTGGTGACCGACCTGATGGCTTACTGCGCCGCCGAGATGCCCGCCTGGAACACCATCTCGGTGAGCGGCTACCACCTGCGCGAGGCGGGAGCCACCGCCGCCCAGGAAGTGGCCTTCACCCTGGCCAACGGCCTGGCCTACGTCGCCGCCGCCCGCGAGGCGGGGCTGGCTCTGGAGGACTTCGCCCCGCGCCTCTCCTTCTTCTGGAACGCCCACAGCCACCTCTTCGAGGAGGCGGCGAAGTTCCGCGCCGCCCGGCGGCTCTGGGCCCGCCTGCTGCGGGAGCGCACCGGCACGGACGACCCGGAGTGCCTGCGCATGCGCTTCCACGCCCAGACGGCGGGGAGCACTCTGACCGCCGCCCAGCCCGAGGTGAACGTGGTGCGCACCACCCTGCAGGGCCTGGCGGCGGTGCTGGGCGGGGCCCAGTCGCTGCACACCAACGCCGCCGACGAAGCCCTCGGCCTGCCCACGGCAGAGGCGGCCACGCTGGCACTGCGCACCCAGCAAGTGCTGGCCTACGAATCGGGGGTGACCGATACCGCCGATCCCCTGGCCGGCTCGTACTACGTGGAGTGGCTCACCGACCGCCTCGAAGAGGCCGCGCGGCGCCTCATCGCCGAAGTGGACGCCGCCGGAGGAGCGGTGGCGGCGGTGGAGGCGGGCCTGGTGCGGCGGGCGGTGGAGGAAGCGGCCTACCGCCAGGCGCTGCGGGTCGAGTCGGGTGAGGCGGTGGTGGTGGGGGTGAACCGCTTCATCGCCGAGGACGAGGGCGCCGCAGTGCCGATCAGCCGCGCCGACCCGGCGGTCGAGGGCGAGCAGACGGCCCGTCTGGCCGAGGCCCGGCGACGGCGCGACGCCGCCGCCGTTGCCGCCGCCCTCGATGAACTGCGGCGGGTGGCCGCCGGCGCGGGCAACCTGCTCTACCCGATGCATGCCGCCCTGGGGTGCGGGGCGACGCTGGGGGAGATCTCCGGCGCCCTTGTAGGGGTCTTCGGGCGCTACCGTCCCGGCTCGTGAGCCCGGCTACGCACTTCCTGGTAATCGGCGGCGGTCCCGCCGGCACCACCGCCGCCGCGGTGGCGGCCGCCGGGGGAGCCGCCGTCACCCTCGTCGAGGCCGAGGTGCTCGGCGGCGCCTCGCAACTGCGCGACTGCATCCCCTCGAAAGCTCTGGTGGCCACTGCCTCCGGCCTGGCCGGCATCCGCGCCGGCGGGCACCTGGGCACTGCCGACCCGGGCCCGCTGCGGCCCGACCCGGCCCGTCTTGCCGAACGGCGCCTCAGCATCGCCTCGTTGTTGTCGGAGACCCGGCGCGGCCAGCTCGAGGCCGCCGGGGTCCGGCTGCTGGAGGGGAGGGCACGCTTCATCGGCCCTCACACGGCGGTAGTCGCCGCTGCCGGCGGCGAGGAGGCCGTGGAATTCGACCAGGCGCTCCTGGCCACCGGGTCGGGCCCCCGGGTCCCCGACTGGGCGGAGGTCGACGGCGAGCGGGTGTTGACCTCGCGCCAGGCCTACCGGGTGATGCCGGCACCGGAGCGGGTGGTGGTAGTCGGCGCCGGGGCCACCGGGGTGGAGTTCGCCCACATCTTCTCGAGCCTCGGGGCGGCGGTGACGCTGCTCGCCAGCCGGGGCCGGGTGCTGCCCCAGGCCGACGCCGACGCGGCAGCCGCCCTGGAAGAGGAGTTCGCCGAGCGGGGGATCACCGTGCTGCGGGGCGCCCGGGCCTGCTCGCTGCGGCGCACCGCGGGCGGGGTGGAGCTGACCGCCGAGGACGGGCGGGTGGCGGCCGGCTCCCACGCCCTGCTCGCCGTAGGCCTGCAGCCGTCCCTCTCGGGCCTGGGCCTGGAAGCCGCCGGGCTGCAGACGGAGGCAGGCGCCATCCGGGTGGACGCCCGGCAGCGGACCTCGGTTCCCCACATCTACGCCGCCGGCGATGTCACCGGCCGGATCATGCTGTCGTCGGTGGCCGCCGCCGAAGGCACCGTCGTGGGCCGCCTCGTCCTGCGCCTGGCCGCCGACCCGGTGGACCATGAGGCTGCCGCGCAGGCCGTCTACACCGAGCCCGAGATCGCCTGGGCGGGATTGCAGGAAGCCCAGGCGGCGGCGGCCGGGCGGCGGGTCAGGGTGACCCGGGCCCCGTTCTCCGCCAACCCCCGGGCCCTCATGGGGGCCCGGCCGCGCGGCTTCGCCAAGCTGATCACCGACCCGGGAGACGACACCATCCTGGGCGGGGTCGTCGTGGGCCGCCAGGCCACCGAGTTGATCGGCATCGTGGCGCTGGCCGTCAAGGCCGGGTTGCGGCGGCAGTTGCTGGCCGAGACGCTGCTCGCCCATCCGTCCCTGGCCGAGACGCTGGCCGCCGCCGCCCGCTGAGGGCGCGGCTCACGCCGTGAAACCGAGGCGCCGCAGGCCCGCGCGGGCCGCCGGCTCTTCGAGCAGGGCCAGCAGCGCGGCGACGGCGGGACGGGAGCGGCGCGAGTCGGGCACCGCCAGGTCGTAGCGCTCGTCCCTCACGAAGAGAAAGCCCAGGCCGGCGGCGGCGGCGATCACGTCGAGGGTCATCCCCCAGTCGGCCCGCCCCTGGGCCACTGCCGCGGCGACGGCGTGATGGGTGCGCGGCTGGTTGTTGTAGCCGTCGGGCCGGGCCCCGCCGAGGAGGCGGTCGAGCAGTACCCGGGTGCCGCTCCCCGGGTTGCGGTTGACCATCCGGCGCCCGGGCCGGAGCGCCGCCGCCAGGAAAGCCGGCACGTCGGCGCTCTCGAAGTCCGGGTCGCCGCGGCGGAAGGCCAGTCCCTGGCGGCGTCCGTAGCCCTCGATCAGGCTCACTCCGGGGGGGAGGAAGGGCCGGTTGTACTCCCCGGTGGCCTCGTCGAGGAGGTGGATCCCGGCGATGTCGCCCTCACCCCGGGCGAGGGCGGCGAGGCCGGCCGTGGAGCCCACCGCGATCGACTTGGCGGCGACGCCCCGTTCGGCGAGCAGGCCGAGCAGGAAGTCGAGGCCCACGCAGTGGCTTCCGATGGCCACCAGGTCGGCGGGGCGGGTCCCGGGGCGGAGCAACTGCACCTGCACCGGTTCCCCGCTTTCGACGTACTCGGTGGCGGCGGGGATGCGCACGAAGCCGTCCGCCCGGGCCAGGGCGGTGACGCTCCCCGATCCGGCCCCCAGCGGGTAGGCGGCCGTCCCCCGGGGCCCTTCCACCAGGTCGACCAGCACGTACTCGGTGCGCCCCGGGGTCGAGGTGATGCGCAAGGGGGCCACCGCGGGCACCTGCGGGGCCTGGTCCTCTCCGGTGCCGGACAGGCGGCGCAGCAGGGGGGCCACGAACTCCTGGAAGGTGAAGATGGCCGAGGTGGGGAATCCCGGCAGCACCACCACCGGCTTGCCGGCGATCACCGCCAGGAGCAGGGGCTTGCCCGGCTTCAGCGCCACCCCGTGGACCACCACCCCGGCCGACCCGGGCAGCCGCCCGGCGAGGCGGTGCACCACGGCGGCGTTCAGGTCGCCCTCTCCCTTGGAGGTCCCGCCGGAGAGCAGCACCACGTCGGCGGCCCCGGGCCCGGTGAGCCGGGCCTCCAGAGCGGTCTCCAGCAGGGCGGCGTCGTCGGGGAGCACTCCACCGGCCAGCGCCTCCCCGCCCAGCTCGGCGACGGCGTCGAGGAGGATGCGCTGGTTGGAGTCGTAGACCTGCCCTATCCGGAGGGCGGCCCCGGGGGTCACGATCTCGTCACCCGTGGAGAGCACCGCCACCCGCGGGCGACGGAACACCGGGACCCGATCGAGGCCCACGGCGGCCAGGACTCCCGTCTCCTGGGAGGTCAGGCGCCGGCGGCGGAGCAGGACGAGGTCGCCGCGGCCGATGTCGGACCCGGCGAAGGTGATCTGGGCGCCGGGGACGGCGGGTCGCTGCACGCCGATGCCTTCGCCTTCGGGCACGGTGTCCTCGACCATCACCACGGCGTCGGCGCCGCGAGGCACGACCCCGCCGGTGGCAATGGAAGCCGCCCAGCCGGGGGCCACCTCGAAGCCCTCGGGCGGTGGCTGCCCGGCGGCCAGCGACACCGCGGCCACCTGCAGCCGCACCGGGCGGAGCTCTTCGGCGCCGAAGGTGTCGGCGGCCCGGACGGCGAAGCCGTCCACGTTGGCCCGGTCGAAGGCCGGGACGTCGACGGGGGCGAACACGTCGGCGGCGAGCACCCTTCCCCGGGCCCGGTCCAGGGGGACCTCCTCCACCTCGGGCGCCAGGTGCGCACAGGCGGCGGCGAAGCGGCGATGGGCCTCGGCCTCATCCACCACGTCGAGGAACTGGCGTTGCTTCATGCCGGGCCTTCAAGGGGACGGTAGAGGTGGACCTCCACGGGGTGGCCCTCGGGGAAGCCCTCCGAACCGGAGGGGATGATCACAAAGCCGTCGGCGCCGGCCACCGACGAGAGCACCGCCGCGCCCCCCACGGCGATCGGCTCGACGAGGCCCGACCGCACCCGCACCCGGGCGTAGTCGGTGCGCCCGATCTGGGAGACCAGGCGCCCCGCCAGGGGCAGGACGGCGATGGGGTAGGGCAGGGCGGCGGGCCGTCCGCCGAGGGTGCGGATCACCGGCCCGGCGAAGAAGTCGTAGGCCACCAGGCAGGACACCGGGTTCCCAGGGAGGAGGAGAACAGGCACGCCGCCGATGCGGCCCACCCCGGTGGGGGAGGAGGGGCGCATCGCCACCCCGTGCACTCGCAACTCGCCGAGTTCGGCCACCAGGAGCGGCACCCGGTCTTCCCGGCCCACCGACGCCGCCCCGGCGGTCACGATGGCGTCGGCCCCGGGCCGGGCCAGGGCGGCTCGCATGGCGGCCTCGTCGTCGGGCAGGCGGTACATCTCCTCTACCTCGCCCCCGTCGCGGCGTACCAGGGCTTCGAGCATGGGGCCGTTGCTGTCGGCGATGCGATGTCCCTCCGGGCGCTGCCCCGGAGCGAGCAGTTCGTTGCCCGAGACGATCACCCGGACCCGGGGGCGGCGGTGGACGGCTACGGCGGCCCGGCCCACGCTCGACAGCAGGCCGACGTCCTGGGGGAGCAGGAGGCGCCCGGCGGGGACGACGTCGTCGCCGCGCCGCACGTCCTCCCCGACCCGGCCCACGTTGCGCCCCTTGGGGACCGCCGCCCGGGCTTCGAGACGGCCCCCGTCCTCGGCGGCATCCTCGGCGCGCAGCACGGCATCGGCCCCGGCGGGCAGAGGAGCGCCGGTCATGATCCGCCAGGCGGTCCCCGGCCCCACTTCCCCGGCGCCGGCCCGGCCCGGCATGGACTCGCCGGTCACCTCGAGGACGACCGGGTTGTAGGCCGAGGCGCCGAAGGTGTCCTCGGCTCGCAGGGCGTAGCCGTCCATGGTGGCGCGGGGGAAGGCGGGCACGTCGACCTCGCTGCTCACCGTCGCCGCGGCCACCCGTCCGGTGGCGCCGGCGAGGGGAACCTCTTCGGGGGGCAGGGGGACCAGGCCGTCGAGGGCGGCGGCCAGGGCCGCTTCCACGGTGGCCCGTTGGCGGAAGCCGCGCATGCGGACGTCGCCGTCACCCGCCCTCTGTCGGTCGCCATCCATAGGATCGCCGAACATAGCAGCGGGACGGGCCCGGCCACCTTGCAGAACCCGGGCTACCGTGATTCACGGTCGTCCCGGCTCCGGGCACCAGCG
>JALOLI010000332.1 GCA_025456165.1 Acidimicrobiia bacterium
CTGGCCATGCTCCTGGTGCGGCTCTGGGACCCGGAGACGGGGACGATCACCCTCGACGGGCGGGACCTGCGCCGCTTCGCCCGGGCCGAGCTGCCCCGGGAGGTGGCCTTCGTGCCGCAGGAGGCGTTCCTGTTCAACGACGACGTCACGCAGAATGTCACGCTCGGAGCCGACATCCCCGCCGCCCGGGTGGCGGAGGCCCTGCGCCTCGCCGGCGCGGACGGATTCGTCGGGGAGCTTCCCGAGGGGCTGGCAACCCGCCTGGGAGAGCGGGGGACCACCCTGTCGGGGGGGCAGCGGCAGCGAGTGGCCCTCGCCCGTGCGTTGGCCCGGCGGCCCCGCCTGCTGGTGCTCGACGATGCCACCTCGGCCGTCGACCCGTCGGTCGAGGCCGAGATCCTGCGGGGGCTCCGGGAGGCGGAGCTGCCTTCGACGGTGGTGGTGGTGGCCTACCGGCCTTCCAGCATCGCCCTGGCCGACAGCGTCATCTACATCGACGGCGGCCGCGTGGTGGCCCACGGCGTTCATGCCGACCTGCTGGCGAGCGAGCCCGGCTACGCCCGGCTGCTGCAGGCCTACGAGGACGACGCCGCCGCCCGGCGGGCGGAGAGGTCGGCCGAGACGGAGCGACCGGGATGACCGCCGCCGTGCCCGACGCCGATACCCCGGCCATCGGGGCCCGCGTCGCCCTGGGACGCGCGCTGCGGGAGGCCCCGGCCGTGTTGCGCGGGTTCCCGCTGACCATGGTCCTCATGGCGCTCGGCACGGCCATGCAGATCGTGGTCCCGGTCGTAATGCAGCAGATGGTCGATGGGGAGATCCTGGCCGAGGGTGGGGTGGACGGGGGTGGAGTGCTGCGTCTGGGCCTGGTGGGCCTGGCGGCCATCGTGGCGGCCGCGGCGGCCCGGCGTCAGGGCCTGGTGCGCATGCTGCAGGCCTCGGCGACCGGCCTCTCGGACCTGCGCGTGGCCGTCTTCCGCCACCTCCACCGCCTGTCGATCCTCCACGTGGAGGGAGAAAGGCGCGGGGCCCTGGTGTCCCGGGTGACGGCGGACATCGCCACCATCCAGGACTTCATGGACTTCGGCGGGGTGGCCATGATCCTGGGCTCCCTGCAGGTGGTCCTGGCGGTGGGCGTGATGACCTGGTACCGCTGGCAGCTGTCCCTGCTCGTGCTGGTCGGCGTGGTGGCCTACAGCCTGCTGCTCTTCTGGTTCCAGCGCATCCTGGCCAGGGCGCACGACCGGGTGCGGAGGCGGGTGGCCGACAGCCTGGCGGCAGTCGGCGAGGCCATCTCCGGACTCCCGGTGGTGCGGGCCTACGGCGCCGAGGACGCCACCCTGGCGCGGGTGCGGCGGGCGCTCGACGGGCAGTTCCTGGCCGAGTTCCGGGCCAACCGCCTTGGAGCTTTCCTCTTCTCGTCGGCGGAGCTGTTCGCCGGCCTGATCACCGCGGGGGTGATCGGAGTGGGGGTCTGGCTGGGCGCGGGGAGAGGGGTGTCCGCGGGCGGCCTGCTCGCCTTCCTCTTCCTGGTCAACCTGCTGGTGGAGCCGGTGCAGATGGTGGTGGAGACCCTCGACCTCGCCCAGAGCGCCGGGGCCGGGGTGCGCCGCATCCTGGGCGTGCTGGACACCGCGGTTGACGTCCCCGACCCGGTCGACGGCGTCGACCTCCCGGAGGGCCGGCTCGACGTGGACTTCCAGGAGGTGCGGTTCCGCTATCCGACCGGGCCCGACGTGCTGTCCGATCTGACCGTGCACCTACCCGACGGCACCCGGGTGGCGGTAGTGGGGGAGACGGGCTCAGGCAAGACGACCTTCGCCAAGCTGGTCACCCGGCTCCTGGATCCCACCGAGGGCTGGGTCATCATCGGCGGGGTGCCCCTGAACCGGGTTCGCTTCGCCTCGCTGCGCCGGCGGGTGGCCTTCGTGCCGCAGGAAGGGTTCCTCTTCGACACCACGGTGCGGGCCAACGTGAGATACGGCAAGCCCGAGGCGACCGACTACGAGGTGGAGGCGGCGTTCGCCGAGCTGGGCCTGACCGACTGGCTGGAGCAGCTGCCGGCCGGGCTCGACACCCCGGTAGGCGAGCGCGGCGGGCGGCTGTCGGCGGGAGAGCGCCAGCTGGTGGCCCTGGTCCGGGCCTGGATCGCCGATCCGGCGCTGCTGGTGCTCGACGAGGCGACCTCCGCCGTGGACCCCGCCCTGGAGGTGCGCTTGCGGCGAGCCATCGAGCGGCTGACCGGGGGCCGGACGAGCATCACCGTGGCCCACCGGCTCTCGACGGCCGAGGCCGCCGACGAGGTCCTGGTGTTCGAGCGGGGCCGACTGGTCGAGCGGGGCCGCCACGACGACCTGCTGGCGCGGGGCGGGGCCTACGCCGCCCTGCACGCCGACTGGGCGGCGGGCACGACGAACGACTGACTGCCGGCCGCCTTTCCAGTCCGGCGGCCACCACCTTGCCCAGCTCCTCGGCGAGACGGCCGCTGTCCGCCGCCGCCGCGATCAGCGCATCGGTGGGGAAGAGGCCGAGCACGTGGAGAGCGGCGGCGCAGGCCGCCAGGCCATGGTCGGCGCGGGCCAGACGGGTGGAGGCGGCGGCCGGGTCGAGCACGACCAGGCGGGCGGGGGTCTCCACCGCCGCCACCTCGGGGAAGGCGAGCACGGTGGCTTCGGGCGACATGCGCGGGAGCAGGGCCCGCGACTTGGCCAGGCCGTCTTCGCTGAGGATCACTAGGCCGTCGGGCACGCTGACGCCGGCGAAGTCGAGGGGCTCGGGCGAGAGGACCAGCGTCGACAGGCTGTGGCCGCTGCGCACGGTGATGGGGTAGTCGTCGGCCTGGGCGGCGTAGAGCCCGGAGCGGATGGCGGCCTGGGCGGTGAGCCTGACGCCCGAGCGGACCCGGCCGCCGGCAGAGCCGGCCACGAGGAGGGAGTACCGGCGATCCAGGCTGGACCGGTGGGTGACGGGGATGGGGGACATGGCGATCGAGGTGCGGCCCGGCTTGGGGGCGGCCCGGTAGGCGGCGGCGTACTCGGGCAGCTCCGGGCGGTGCTGGATGAGGCCGGAAGGCCAGCCCAGTTGCTCGAGGGTGGTCTGGAAGGCTCGCCGGGTGTACTTGTTGGAGCGCACGAAGTAGGCGGTGCACAGCTCCCAGATGTCGAGCAGGGCGAAGCCCTGGGCATCCATGGCAGCGGCGATGCGGTCGGAGAGGTCCTCATCGAAGGAGGTGCCGCGCCACACGTAGCCGGCGCCGTTGACCGCCACTGTGGCGCAGATGTCCAGGGGCCGCTCCAGGTTGCCGCTGGCGGTGGTGGCCGTGAAGGCGCCGGCGGGGGTAGTGGTGGAGTGCTGCCCGCCGGTCATGCCGAAGTTGAAGTTGTTGAACACCAGGAGGGTGATCCCTATGTTGCGCCGGGCGGCGTTGAGGAGATGCGCTCCGCCGATGCCGGTGCCGCCGTCGCCCATGACCACGACCACGTCGAGGTCGGGCCGGGCCAGCTTGATGCCGGTGGCGTAGGTGATGCTCCGGCCGTGGAGGCCGTGGAAGGCGCTGGTGACGAAGTACTCGTCGCTGAGGCCGCTGCAGCCGATGTCGCTCACGATGACCACGTTCGCCGGGTCGGTGCCCCGCTTGACCAGGGCGGCGTTCAGGGCGTCCAGGATGGGGGAGTGCCCGCAGCCCGGGCAGAAGGGGTAGGGGCGGTCGTTGCGGTAGGAGGCCAGCGGGGTGATCGTCGTGGTGGTCATCGCACCGCCTCCAGGATCTGCTCGGGAGTGATCATCTCGCCGTCCACCCGGTTGACGCCCGCCACCTCGGCGCCCGGCAGCAGGCGCTCGACTTCGAGGCGGTACTGGCCGAGGTTCAGTTCGGGCACCAGCACCCGCCGGGCCCCGGCGGCGGCGGCCCGCAGCGCGTTCTCCGGCACCGGCCACAGGCTCTGCACCACCAGCGAGGACACGGCGATGCCCTCTGCCCGGGCGCGGCGCACGGCCTCTCGCACCGCGCCGGCCGTGACCCCATAGGACACGATGAGGGTGTCGGCGGCCGGGTCGAGGTCGGGGGAGGCCATCTCGATCTCGGCTCGATGGTCGTCGATCTTGGCGGCGAGGTGGCGGTTCAAGGCCCCTACGACGGCGGGGCTCTTGGTGATGAAGGCCCGCTCGTCGTGGCTGGAGCCGGTGAGGCGGACGGTCTCGCCGGTGCCGTAGTGGCGCATGGGCGGGACATCGCCGGCCGGGGCGTAGCGGTAGGGATGCCCCGGCTCGGAGGCGACCACCCGCTCCCGCACGGCAGCCGGGTGGTAGTCGTCGACCGCCACCGTGGCCATCGTCATGTTCAGTTCCTTGTCGGTGAGGAGGAACACCGGGCAGCGGAAGCGCTCTGCCAGGTCGAACGCCTTCATCGTCAGGTGGTAGCACTCGGGGACCGACGAGGGTGCCAGGGCGATGATGGGATACCCGCCGGAGGTGCCCCAGCGTACGAACTGGACGTCGCCCTGGCCCACCGTGGTGGCCCCGCCGGTAGAGGGCCCGAGGCGTTGGACATCGACGACGACCAGGGGCACCTCGCCCATGATGGCGAGTCCCAGGTTCTCGCTGTACAGGCTGATCCCGGGGCCGCTGGTGGCGGTGAGGGCGCGGGCTCCCGCCATGACGGCGCCGAGGCACATGCCGATCGAGGCGATCTCGTCCTCACCCTGGACCGCAATCCCGCCTACGCGGGGCATCTCGCGCATCATCATCATGAGGATGGGGGAGGCGGGGGTGATCGGGTAACCGGCGAAGAAGTTG
>JALOLI010000052.1 GCA_025456165.1 Acidimicrobiia bacterium
GGGGCAAGTACAGCTGCACGACGATGTCGAAGAGCCCGGCGGTCAGGAGCGTTCCCACCACCGCTCCCCAGACCCGGGCCGACCCGCCCATGACCAGGCCGACCATGGCGGCCAGGGTGACCTCGATCCCGATCTCGGTGGGCCGGATGAAGTGGTTCATCACGGCGAAGATGGCACCGATCAGACCCATGCCCGCCGACCCCACCGCGAACAGGACCAGCTTGGTGCGGCGAGTCGGCTTCCCCAGGCTGCGGGCCAGGGGCTCGTTCTGGCCGGTGGCGATGAGCAGCCGCCCGTACGGCGAGCGATGCACCCGGGCAACGTAGAAGGTGATGGCAGCCACCGCCACGAAGATGACGCCCAGCCAGACGAGCGACGTCTCCTTCGTGCCCAGAAAGAAGGGCTCGGGGACGGCCATGCCCTCGGCACCGCGGGTCCAGCGCTTCTCGCTCAGAGCGAGGGAGTACATGACGGTGGCGAACCCCAGGGTGCCCACCAGCACCCCGTCGTCCTCGAGGTTGGAGATCAGCCACCCGATCAGCAGTCCGGCCAAGTAGGACACCAGCACCGCCGCGACCAGCGCGATGAAGAAGGGCAGCCAGGTGCCCCACGAATCCGGCCATGGGATACGGACCAGGAAGACGCCGTAGACGTACATCCCCAGGCCGAAGAAGCCCACGATGCCGAAGTTGCCGATCCCGGCGAGACCCATCTGCAGGTGCAGCAGTTGCGCCAGCCCGACCGTGCCGGTGACGGTGAACAGCGCGTAGATGAGGTATGCCGAAAGCCAGTCGAGGCTCATGGCTATACCTTCCCCGTCTCGGACACCCGGTTCCCTCGCACCTTCAGGATCACCATGAACAGAACGACCACCAGGATCTCCGCGTAGAGCCCCTGGCCCTGGATGGCCAGAGTGAGACCGGAGATCAGGACGCCCATGCCCAGCCCGGCGATGATGACTCCCCGGAGGCCCTTCGACCCACCCACCAGGACCGCCAGGAGGATGTACAGGAACTTGCTCCAGCCCAGCAGGGGCCGGGCGGTAGCGCCTACTCCGTAGAAGGCCCCGGCGGCGCCGCCGGCTATGCCGGCGATGAACCAGATCAGCACGGTCACTGCCAGCGGGTTGATCCCGCTGACCTGGGCCAGTTTCTCGTCACCGGCCAGGGCCCGGATCTGGATGCCCAGGCGGGTCTTCTGGATGAACCAGTACAGGAGCAACGCGCCGGCAACGACCCCGGCCAACGCGGTGACCCGGAAGGGGGGTACGCCCAGCCCGAACACCTTGATCGGGTTCTGGAACGGCACCTTGAAGTAGCGCTGCTCGTGCCCAAAGATCAGCTGCAGGCCGTAGCGAAGGAGGATCGACAAGCCGAAGGACAGGATGATCAGCTCCACCACGCCCACGTTGCGCCTCTTCGCCGGCCGGAAGAAAGCGAAGTAGGTGACCACGCTCAGCACCCCCGACCCGAGTGCCGCCGGGATCAAGCTCACGTAGAAGTTCCAGCCGAAGGTGGTGTTGAACCACATCCCGAAGTAGGCGCCCAGGGTGACCGTCTCGGCGTAGGCCACATTGATGAGGCCGGTCAGCCGGTACAAGAGCGCGAAGCCGACGGCGGCCAGGGCCAGTGGGGCCTCCTCGGCCAGGCCGAAGACCAGGGCCTTGCGGGCCAGCGGCCAGACCGCTACCAGGATCGCCAGCAAACCGATCACCGCCAGCCAGATCCCCCCTCGCGCCAGACGGCTGTCGGCGCGGAAGCGCCGGACGAGGCTGCCCTTCGACTCGGGCCCGGACGGCGCCGCTTCGCTCCGGTCAGTGCCGACGGTCACAGCCACCTTCCCCAATGAGCCGCGGAGCCGAGGCTACCCGCCCAACCCGACGGCCGGACGCCGTAGCGGGGCAGGATCTGGGACGACACGCTTGCTCCCGCATCCCGGCCGGCGCTCGCTACGACTGTCGCTAGCTCCACTGCCCCGTCCCCGTGTGCACCCGGCGTCCCCTGAGCTGCCGGGAGCGGTATCGATTATCGATGAGCCTACCCACGGGGGACCGGAGGCGTCAACTCATCCTGAGCGGGTGGGCCCGGCAGGACTCGAACCCTCGCCCCCAACCGTCCCGAAGCCAGAGGGCCCTCCCCACCCCCGGCAACGGTGACCGGCAGACACCCATCAATCGAACAAGGCGAGGACCCCCACCCCCAAGTCGCCGCCGAAAAGGCGGCGACCCGGCCACCCCGACCACATGGTGGGCCCGGCAGGACTCGAACCTGCGTCTGACGGATTATGAGTCCGCTGCTCTGACCGGCTGAGCTACGGGCCCGGTTGCCGGTGGCGGCTCTGGGGATCGGGCCGCCACCGCGAAACCCGAGGGGGTCAGCCGCGAGAGCGGCCGATCCCGGACCGGCGCAGCACCTCGGCCGGCACCCCGGCCTCGCGCCACGCCGAGTACGAGATGCCCTTCCTCTCCGAGTACGAGAGGGCCTGCTCGACGAAAGCGGCCTCGAGGGTGGCGAAGTCCTCGCTGACTTCGGCGCGCCCGAGGGCCGCCTGGGCATCGAGCCGTTCCTGGCGCATCTCGAGGGCCTTCAGGGCATCGGATTCGGCGGCAATGCGGGCCTCGAGGCCGGCGATCTTCTCCCGAAGTCGCTCCGGCGTGACGGGACGCCCGGGGCGCCGGCTGCCGAGCGCTTCCAGGTAATTCTTGACCGCTCGCCCTTCGCGCCTTCCTTGAGCCAGAGCTGCCTTGTGCTCGGCTGACATGGCCATCGGCACTCCTCCAGAGGTGGGGTTTTCATCATATACCATGACCGCTTCAGCGGGCCATGGATGGCGACTTCTTGGCAACCGAGGGCCGCAAGGGACCCAGGTGGGACAGAACGCGACGCCGCCTATTCGGCCGGACCGCGCCTTCCACACTGCGGAACACCAGCAGAGGAGAAGAGCCGGAGAACGCCTGAGCCCCGGGGCGAGCACCGGCTTCCTTCACTTCCCGGGGAGCAAAGTCGCCGAAGGGAACCTGCGAAGACGGCACCCCACCGGGGCGACGGCAGCGGGCCGGAAATCCGCCGAACCGATGCCGGCCCCATCCCGGCGGCCGGGCCCCGCTGCGGAAGGGGGCGGGGCCGGGTGGTTATCCTGCGCCCTCCCGGCGCGGCGGCCGGGGAACGCGCCCTCGGGCGCCGGCAGGCCTACAAGGAGTCACCCAGAATGTTGCGCACCGCCCAGATCGGCCTCGGCTGGTGGGGCAGCCAGGTCGCCAAGGTCCTCAAGGGCAGCGACAAGATCCAGATCGTTTGCGGAGTGGACCCGGCCCCGGCAGTGGCCGAGAAGTTCACCCGGGCCCACGGACTGCCGGTGGTCACCGGATACCAGGAGGTCCTCGACGACCCGTCGATCGAGGCGGTCATCCTCACCATTCCCCACCGTCTCCACGAGGAAGCCCTGCTCGCCGCCGCCGCCGCCGGCAAGCAGGTCTTCTGCGAGAAGCCCCTCGCCCTGACGGTGGAGAGCGCCCGCCGGATGATCGAGGCCTGCGACCGGGCGGGCATCGTGCTGGGCATCGGCCACGAGCGCCGTTTCGAGCCCGCCTGGGAAGAGATGAAGCGCATGGCCGACGCCGGGGAACTGGGCACCATTCTGCACATGGAAGCCCAATGGAGCCACGACCGCTGGCTGAATATGGCCGCCGACAACTGGCGGGGCAGCAAAGAAGAAGCCCCTGCCGCCGGATGGACCGGGATGGGCGTCCACCTCAGCGACATGATGCTCAGCCTGGTGCAGCCGGTGGTCGAAGTCGAGGCCTATACCGCCAAGCGGATCCTGGCCATCCCCACCGGCGATGTGGTCTCGGTCCACCTGCGCTTTGCCGACGGGACCACCGGGCACATTGCCGCCGTGTCCGCCACGCCGGACTACGCCCGTTTCGCCGTCTTCGGCAGCCACGCCTGGGCCGAAGCCCGGGAAACTCAGCATGTGGACCCGGGCGGCACCACCAACTTCTACGTGCGGCGGAGGGGCGACACCCGGCAGGCCTGCCGCGACTTCGAGCCGGCCAGTCCCGTGCGAGCCGGGTACGAGCATTGGGCCGACGCCGTGGCCGGCCGGACCGCGTACCGGTTCAGTAACGCCGAGCGCCTGGGCAACGTGGCCGTCCTCGAGGCGGTGGCCCGCTCGGCGGAGAGCGGAAGGCCCGAACCGGTGGCTCAGTACAGTTGATCTCCCGCCCGGAGGCCTTGGGCCGCCGGGCGGAATGGGGGCATCGGGGCATTCGAGCCGCGTGACCGAGGAGGAGCGCATGGCGAAGGTACGGGTTGGAGTGGCCGGTTTCGGCGTCATCGGGCAGCGTCTGGCCGATGGGGTGGCCCTCCAGGAGGACATGGAACTGGTCGGCGTGGCCGACGTGGCACCCACGCTGGCCGTGCAAGCCCTCAAGGAGCGGGGCATGCCCTACCGCATGTTCGCCGCCGCCCCCGGCGCTGAGGACAAGCTCGCGGCCGGCGGGATCCCGGTCTCCGGGTCGTTCGCCGACCTGCTGGGCAGCGTGGACATCATGCTCGACTCGGCCCCGGGCGGGGTCGGGATCAAGAACAAGGAGCACTACGTCGCCGCCGGGTTGAAGGCCGTCTTCCAGGGCGGGGAGAAGTCCGAGGTGGCCGACGTCTTCTTCCACGGCTACGCCAACTACGACAAGGGCGTCGGCAAGGACTACCTGAAGCTCACCTCCTGCAACACCACCGGCCTCATCCGCGCGGTGGACGCCCTCGACCGGGCCTTCGGCGTCCACAAGGTGGCGATCACGATCATCCGGCGGGTCGCCGACCCCGGGGACATCCACCGCGGGCTGGTGGACACGCTGCAGATCGAACCGATCCCGAACCACCAGGCCAAGGACCTGATGCACATCATGCCGCACGTGGACGCCACCGGGATCCTGGTCCACACCCCGGTGACCCACGGGCACATCATCACCCTGGTAGCCAGCCTCGAGCGCAAGCCCACCAAGGACGAGGCCCTCGACGTCTTCCGGGCTCATCCCCGCATCCGCGTGGTCCGCATGGCCGACGGGTTCAACACCAACACTTCCTTCTTCAACTACGCCCGCTTCCTGCACAAGCCGCGGGGCGACATGTACGAGACCGGCCTTTGGGAGGAAGCCATCGGCTTCTCCGGCGACGACCTCATGTTCGCCATCAACATCCCCCAGGAGTCGATCGTGATCCCCGAGACCATCGACGCCGTCCGGGCGGCCATCCCGATGCAGACCGATGGCGCCGAGGCGGTGGCCCTGACGAACCGCTACCTGGGCATGGGGTGAAGGCCGTGGTGCGCATCCCCTCCATCGACGACATCGACGTCGCCGGGAAGAAGGTGCTGCTGCGGGTCGACATCAACTCCCCCGTCGACCTCAAGACCGGCCGGCTTGCCGACTTCAACCGGATCGACAAGAGCGTGCCCACCATTCGCGACCTCGCCGACCGGGGGGCGCGCCTGGTGCTCATCGCCCACCAGGGCGACACCCTCGACTACCACAACCTCATCGACCTGGCCCAGCACGCCGCCGCCCTGTCGGGGCGGCTGGGCAAGCCGGTGGGCTTCGTGGACGACGTCGCCGGCCCGGCGGCCCGGCGGGCCATCAAGGCCCTGGGCGACGGGGACGTGCTGCTCCTCGACAATCTGCGCTATCTGACCGAGGAGGTGTCGACCTTCGAGCGCGACGTCAAGCTGACGCCGCAGCAAATGGCCGGCACCTACCTGGTGCGCAACCTGGCGCCGTTGTTCGACTACTACGTGAACGACGCCTTCGCCGCCGCGCACCGCGCCTCGCCGTCGATGGTGGCCTTCCAGGAAGTGCTGCCCACCGCCGCCGGCCGCCTGCTGATGGCCGAGGTCGACGCCCTGGCGGCCGTGGCCGATTCCCCGCAGCGACCCTGCGTCTACCTGCTCGGCGGGCTGAAGATCTCCGACGCCTTCGGCATGCTGGGCAAGGTGCTGGGCGACGGCACCGCCGATGAGGTGCTCACCGCCGGGGTGACCGGCCAGGTGTTCCTCCTGGCCCAGGGGGTGACGCTGGGCGAGGCCTCGGAGAAGTTCATCCGGGACCGCAACCTCTGGGGTTTCGTGGAAGAGGCGAAGGCTCACCTGACCTCTCATGCCACGAAGATCCGAACGCCCCTCGACTTCGCCGTTGAGGCAGGAGGCAAGCGGGTGGAGATCGCGGTCGAGGACCTGCCCTCCGAGCACCTGATCCTGGACGTCGGGAGCCGCACCATCGCGGCCTATGCCCAGGCCATCTCCCGGGCGGCGACGGTCTTCGTCAACGGCCCGCCCGGGGCCTACGAGAACCCGAATGCCGACGCCGGCACCCGGGCCCTCTGGCAGGCCCTGGCAGACACCCCGGCACACACCGTCATCGGCGGCGGCGACACCGTGTCGAGCGCCAAGCGGTTCATCGACACCAGCCGCATCGACGTCGTGAGCACCGGAGGCGGGGCGCTGATCCGCTACTTGAGCGGCAAGCCCCTGCCTCTCATCGAGGCGATGCGCGCGGCGGCTGAGCGGTTCTGGGCGCAGTAGCCGGTCTCGCGGCACGGCGACCGGCCGAGTGTTACGGGTCGAACGCCTCCGGCACCGGCACGGCGTAGGCGACCACGTTGTCCTCGAAGGAGCGCAGCGAAGGGTTGAAGGCCCCGCCGCAGGTGATCAGAGTGAGGACGGGGTCCCCGGCGCGGCGGAAGATCTCCTGCACCGGCAGGCCCTCCTTCTCATAGGCGGCCAGTGCCTCCACACGGAACCGCCGGGTGGTGCCGTCGGAGAAGTCCACCTCGACGATGGCCCCCATCTGAACGAGGCGGAGGTCGGCAAAGGCGCCGGCCCGCCCTCCCCAGGCAACGTGAGCGGCAAGCACCGCCGACCCGGGGCTCCCGGGTGCCGGGCCGTAGCGATACCAGCCGACGGTGTCGGCCCGGGCCGGGATCTCCATCTCGCCGCGGTCGTAGCCGACGGCAGCCACGGGAGCATCGATCCCCAGGCCGGGCAGGCGAAGCCGCACCGGCGCGGCTTGCGCCGGCATGGGCAACTCCGAGAGAAGGCCGGAGGTGACCGTGATGTCGGGAGGACCGGCCGGGTCGCTCTGCCCGGGCGGCTTGTCCAGAAAGGCGGAAGGCTTGTCCCGAAAGATGGCAGACCCGGCCGAGGGAGAGGGGGCCGCACCCGGCGCCGCCGCCGGGACCTCTCCCAGGGCCTGGGGCAGGGAGGTGTCCAGCGACGGCCGGGGGGCGTCCAGCACGACCGCGGCCACCAGGGCCGTGAAAGCTAGAGCCCGGAGCCCCCAGCGGCCTCGACGACCCGGACGCGTCTGGGGAAGCCGCAGCTGCGGCTTCCCCAGACGCCCATTACGAGACGGGTTGCTCACCGGGAGGAGCGGCGAGCCGCCAGCTTCGGGAGGGAGAACCCGGCTGCGCCGATCAGGGCGAGGCCCGCGGCGACCATCGCCCACAGGGGGAATCCCCCGGAAGGCAGCAGGCCGCCCGTAGGCACCTCGTCGGGGGTGCTGTGCAGCCCGGCGATGTCCTGGATCACCAGGGCGAACGAGCCGCCGGCCAGGTC
>JALOLI010000333.1 GCA_025456165.1 Acidimicrobiia bacterium
CTCCGCCGCCAGGGTGCGGGCCCTGGTAGAGCGCCACGACGAGGCCGGGCTGTTCGCCAAGAAGCGCTACCCCTGGACGGGGTCGACTTCTCTGGGCAGCTACGCCGTCTCGTGCACCTCGAGCCACTACGCCTGGGCTTCTGACCTGATCCGGCGGTTCGCCAAGACCCTCTAGGCCGGGCCCATCCCGAAGTACGCTCGCATCGCCTGGTCCAGGCCGGGCGGCGGCTGGAACACCTCGAGCAGCACCCCGTCGGGCCCCTCCACCATCGAGTAGCGCCCCATGCCGGTGTCGACGATGGGCCGTGGGTGGCGGCCGGCGGCCTCGAGTTCGGCGACGCAGGCGTCGAGATCGTCCACGCACATGCCCAGGTGATTGATGGGGCCGCGGCGGCCGGGTGCTTGGTCGTAGAAGTGAAGGGCTGCTCCGCCCACCTTCATGAACACGTTGCGCGCCCCGGCGAACTCCAGATCGGCTACGACCTCCCCACCGAAGTGATCGGTGTAGAAGCGCAGCGCCGCTTCCAGGTCGTCGCTCATCAGATGGGCGTGGTGCAGACGCCGCATGGCGGCCTCCCTCGGTCGGTCCGGTGCCGCCGAGGCTACCCGGGCCGCCCGTCCCCGTCCGGCGACGACACCCTTCAACCGGGCCCCGCTCCGGGATACCTTGCCGCCATGCCCAGACTCCTTCGCCTCGCTCTCCTGGCGGCCGTGGTCCTGGCCGCCGCCCCGGCCGCCGCCGGGGCCGCCCCCACCTCACCCCTCTGCTTCGGCCTCACCCCCACGAGGGTCGGCACCGCCGGAGCCGACGTCATCAACGGCACCTGGGGCCCCGACGTCATCTCCGGCCTCGGCGGCAACGACACCATCGACGGCAAGGGGGGCGACGACACGATCTGCGGCGGCAGCGGCGCCGACCTGATCAAGGGGGGCCCGGGCCGCGATCGCCTCCGGGGCGACGGCGGCGACGACATCATCATCGGCGGTGACCACGGCGACCGGGCCCTCGGCGGCGCCGGGAACGACGCCTGCGATGCCGAGGTCGAGCGCACCTGCGACACCGAGCCGAGCCCCGCCAACCCGGGAGATGCCAGGGACTGCGCCGACTTCGCCACCCAGGCCGAGGCCCAGGCCTGGTTCGACCTCTACACGGGGACGTCGCCCACCTCGACTACGACAACGATCGGGAGGCCTGCGAGACCCTGCCCTGAGGCGTCAGCCCCGACGCGCCTCCAGGATCGTCCCCCCGCCCAGGACCTCGTCACCCCGGTACAGCACCGCCGCCTGGCCCGGGGTGACGGCCTTCTGGGGCTCGTCGAACCAGACCCGCCACTCGCCCGCCTCGCCCGGCTCGAGCCGGGCCGCGGCGGCCGGCGACCGGTACCGCACCTTGGCCTCCAGCCCGCCCCCTTCGGGGGGCCGTCCCGCCACCCACGACACCTCCCCCAGCCGGCAGCCGGCAGCGAGCAGGTCGCCGGGGCCGCCCACCACCACCGTGGCCGTGCCGGGATGGACCTCCACCACATAGCGCGGCGAGCCGAGGGCAACCCCCAGCCCCCGGCGCTGGCCCACGGTGAAACCGGCGACCCCATCGTGGCGGCCGATCTCCCGCCACGCGGTATCGACGATGGGCCCCGGCTGGGCCGCCTCGGGGAACTGGTCCTTCAGGAACTCGTGGTACCCCTCCGGCCCCACGAAGCACAGGTCCTGGCTCTCGGCTCGCGCCGCGCTGGCCAGGCCCAGGGTGCGGGCGCGGTGGCGCACCTCGTCCTTCGCCATCTCTCCCACCGGGAACGCCAGCCGCGCCAGTTGCCCCTGCCCGAGCATGTAGAGCACGTAGGACTGGTCCTTGGCCGGATCGGCGCCGCGGAGCAGGTGATGCCCGTCGGCGTCACCGCGGAGGCGGGCGTGGTGCCCGGTGGCCAGGGCCTCGAAGCCCTCCCGCATCGCCCCCTCCAGCAGCGCCCCGAAGCGGACTCTGCGGTTGCACTCGATGCAGGGATTCGGAGTGCGACCCTGCCGGTAGGCGGAGGCGAAGGGTCGGATGACTTCCCGGCAGAACAGGTCGGTGTAGTCGAGGGTCCGGTGCGGGATGCCCAACTGGGCCGCCACCCTCCGGGCGTCACCGGCATCGGCGCAGCACCCCGGGCCGGGGTCCCGCCGGCAGGTCTGCACCAGGGTCACGGCTTCGACCTCATGCCCCGCTTCGATCATGAGCGCGGCAGCGACGCTGGAGTCCACCCCGCCGGAGAGGGCGACGAGGATCCTCATCGCTGGCTCCGGGAGCGAGGCGGCGACGGCAGGGCGCTCTGGAGGCAGGGCATCACCGTCGATTGTGCCAGCGACCCGGCTCAAACCGGGCCCCGGACCTGCCGCGCCGGACGGAGCGCGCCATAATCGGCACCTATGCGGGAGCCCGCGGGCTTCAGTCCCCCCGACCCGGCTCTGCACGAGCGGATCTCGGACATCATCCGCCGCCACTCGAGCAACCGGGTGGACATTCGCCGGGCCGCCTTCGACGGTATCGACCTGGCCCGAGCTCACCGCATCCTGGATCTCGGCTGCGGCTTCGGCTTTGCCGCCCGGGCCTTGCACGGTCGAGCGGCCCCAGGGGCCATGGTCCTCGGCATCGACTGCCTGCCGGAGAACCGCGTCCCCTTCCTGGCATCGGCAACGGCCGCGGGGTGCCGGGGCAGCTTCCTGTGCCACACCCTGCAGTCCAAGCTCGACTTCCCCGCCCGCACCTTCGATGTGGTGATCGCCTCATACTCGCTCTACTTCTTCCCCGGGATCATCCCCGAGGTGGCCCGGGTCCTGCAGCCGGGGGGCCGCTTCGTGGCCATCACCCACAGCGAGGCCGATTTCGCCACCCTCCTCTGGGCTGTGGGAGTGCCTCCCGAGCGCTCGGCACTGCGCGCCCTGATCCGGGGCTTCTCGGCGGAGAACGGTGCCGCCAGGCTCCGAGACCACTTCACCGCCGTCGAGCAGCGCCCGTACCCCAACACCCTGGCCTTCGCCGCCAAAGACCTCGACGAGTTCCTAGCCCTCGTGCGGTACAAGTCACCGCAACTGGCGCTCGCCGCCGGCAGTCCGCCGCCCGAGCCCGCCGAGGTCGAGGGGCGGGCCCGCGACTTGCTGTCCCACGGCGGCACCATCTCGATCGAGAAGGACGACGCCATCTTCATCTGCACCGGGCCGCGGACATGACCGGAGCCTTCTGCGCAGCGTGCGGGGCGAGGCTGCAGACGCAACTGGTGGCCGACCGGCCGCGCGAGGTCTGCCCCGGCTGCGGGGCGGTCACCTACCGCAATCCGCTGCCCGTGGCCGCCGCGGTGCTGCTCAACGACCGTCGGGAAGCACTGCTGGTGCTGCGCAAGCACGAGCCCCATGCCGGCACGTGGTGCCTCCCGGGCGGCTTCGCCGAACTCGGGGAGACGATCGACCAGGCCGCCCTGCGCGAACTGCGGGAAGAGACCGGGGTGGAAGCCCGCGTCCTTCG
>JALOLI010000053.1 GCA_025456165.1 Acidimicrobiia bacterium
GGGGAAGATGCCCTCGGCGGGGGGCTGGGGAGGCCGCTGCATGACGGCGGGCTCGGGGGGCTCCAGGCCCAGTCCCAGGCCCAGCAGGCCGTCCGTCAGCAGGTTGAGCCAGAGAAGCTGCAGGGGCAGGAGGGGGACGGCCGTGCCCAGGAAGGGGGCGAGCAGCATCACCAGGACCTTGCCGATGTTGCCGGCCACCGAGAAGCGAACGAACTTGCGGATGTTGGCGTAGACGGTGCGCCCCTCGCTCACCGCGCTCACGATGGTGGCGAAGTTGTCGTCGAGGAGCACCATGTCGGCGGCCTCCTTGGCGACATCGGTGCCGGTGATCCCCATGGCGACCCCGATGTCGGCCCGGCGCAGCGCCGGGGCGTCGTTGACCCCGTCGCCGGTCATCGCCACGACGTGGCCCTCGTGCTGCAGCGCCTCGACGATGCGCAGCTTGTGCTCGGGGGACACCCGGGCGAAGACGCGGGTGTCGGCCACCGCCCGGCGCAGCTCCTCCACGGAGAGGCGCTCGAGGTCGGTCCCGGTGAGGGCGTGGTCGTCGGCGGCGATGCCCAGCTGGCGGGCGATCTCGAGAGCGGTGAGCGGGTGGTCTCCCGTGATCATGGCGGGCTGGATGCCGGCGGCCCGGCAGATGGCCACCGCTTCGGCCACCTCGGGCGCCGGGCCAGGCGCTCCTCGGCGGCGGCGATGCGGAGGCGCCAGGCATCGTCGATGGGTTGAGCGGCGCCTTCCACCCAGACCCGGCTCGACAGGGCCAGCAGTCCCTCGGCGCTGCCCTTGGTGAAGGCCACGCTCTGGTGGCTGCCCGGCTCGAGACCGGGGAGCAGGGCGGGGTCGTGGCCGCCCAGCCGGTGGACGGTGGTCATGCGCTTGCGGTCTGAGTCGAAGGGAACCTCCGCCTGGCGGGGCAGGGCCTCGTCCAGGTGGGCCTTCCAGTAGCCCATGGCGGCGGCCGCCGCCACCAGGGCGCCTTCGGTGGGGTCGCCGACGGTGTGATGCGTGCCGTCCTCTCCTTCCACCAGGCGGGCGTCGTTGCAGAGGGCGCCGCCCACGGCGGCAAGTGACAGGGCGGAGGCCGCCGGGGCGCCGGGGTTGTGGCGGGCCCGGACCGACCCATCCCGCCCCACGTCCTGAGTGAGGTCGAGTTCGTGGTCGGCGACGTCGAGCACGACGACCGTCATCCGGTTCTCGGTGAGGGTGCCGGTCTTGTCGGAGCAGATGATGGTCACCGAGCCCAGCGTCTCCACTGCGGGCAGGCGGCGGATCAGGGCGGCCCGGGCCAGCATGCGCTGTGCTCCGAGAGCCAGGGTGATGGTGACCACGGCCGGCAGGCCTTCGGGGATGACGGCGACCGCCACCGAGACCGCGGTCAGCAGCAGGTGGCGCACGTCGTCGCCCCGCCACAGGCCCAGTGCGAAGACGAGGGCGGCGACCACCAGACCGGCCAGAGCGAGGACCCGGCCCACCCGGTCGAGGCGGCGCTGCAGCGGAGTGGGGCCCTCTCGCGTCTCCTGGAGCAGGCCGGCGATCTTGCCCAGTTCGGTGCCCATGCCGGTGGCCACCACTAGGGCGGTGCCGCGGCCCTGGGTCACGATGGTGCCCATGAAGGCGAGGTTGCGGCGATCCCCGAGCGGCAGGCCCGCCACGTCGAGGGCCTCGGTCTGCTTGGTTATGGGCTCCGACTCGCCGGTGAGGGCGGCCTCCTGGATGCGGAGTCCGGCGGCCTCGGCCAGGCGGATGTCGGCGGGCACCAGGTCCCCGGCCTCCAGCAGGACCAGGTCGCCGGGCACGAGGTGGCGAGCGGGGACGTTGCTGGGCCTTCCCGCGCGCACCACAGTGACCTCGGGCACGGCGAGGCGCTTCAGGGCGGCGATGGCCTTTTCGGCCTTGTACTCCTGGAAGGTGCCCAGCAGGACGAAGAGCACGACGATGGCCCCGATGGCAACGGTGTTCTTGACGTCGCCGAGGGCGGCGGCGAGGCCGGCCGCGGCCAGCAGCACCAGGACCATGGTGGCCCGCACCTGGTCGAGGAGGATGCCCAGAGGGGACCGGCCGGCCGAGCCCTGGAGCTCGTTGGGTCCGTGACGCTCGAGGCGGCCGGCGGCCTCCTCGGGGGCGAGGCCCTGCACGGCGTTGGTGTCCAGGCGTCGCGCGGCTTCGGCAACGGAGAGCAGATGCCAGGCGGCTGGTGCGGTGTCGGGGGCGTTGGTCAAAGAGGAAGACATGAGGGTGGCGGCGGAGATCGTACCGGCGCCGGGATCGAGAGTGGAGGGCCGGGCCGTTACGATCCGCCGGTGCCCTTGCCCACCTCCCCGGCGCCGGAAGAGGCGCGGCGGCGCGCCCGGACGATCCTCGGCCGCCTGAAGAAGCGCTACCCGCTCGCCGGCACCGCGCTGGAATACCGGGATCCCTGGCAACTGCTGGTGGCCACGGTCCTGAGCGCCCAGACCACCGACGCCAACGTCAACCGGGTGACCCCCCGGCTCTTCGCCCGCTGGCCGTCAGCCGAGGACCTGGCCGAGGCGGATCCGGAGGAGGTCGAGGCGGTCGTCCACTCCACCGGCTACTACCGGCAGAAGACCCGGTCGATCATCAGCCTGAGCGCCGACCTCGTGGAGCGGTTCGGCGGGGAGGTCCCCGGCGACATGGCGGCCCTGACCGGCCTGCGCGGGGTGGGGCGCAAGACGGCCAGCGTGGTCCTGGCGGAGGCCTTCGGCAGCCCGGCAATAGCGGTCGACACCCATGTGGGGCGCGTCGCCCGGCGCCTCGGCCTGAGCCGCCAGCAGGACCCCGCCAAGGTGGAGGCCGACCTGCGGGCGCTGTACCCGCGGCGGGAGTGGGCCGGGATCTCGATGCGCTTCATCCTCTTCGGGCGCGAGGTCTGCGCGGCGCGCCGGCCGCGCTGCGGCATCTGCCCGCTGGCAGATCGGTGCCCCTACCCCGGGAAGAACCCGGCCGGCTGAGGCCGGCGGGAGGGTCAGGGGGTACGCGAATAGGTCCGCCTCAGGGCCGGATGCCGCCCAACCGTCGGGCGGCATCCGGCGAGGGGCGGCGGCCCATTGGCGCACCCCCTCACGGGGACGGGGTGGTATCGGAGGCGAGCAGGTCCGCTCCGCGCGTCTCGGGCAGGAGCAGGAGCAGCCCGGATGAGGCGAGCAGCAGGCCGCCCAGGCCGGCGATGGTCACCGGCACCCCCCAGGCGCCGATGATGAAGCGCCCGGCCAGGAATCCCATGAGCCCGCCGAAGATGCCGGCGTTGACCAGCCAGGCCCCGGCGGTGGCGCGCACCCCGGTCGGGAACAACTCCGCCCGCTGGGCGGTGAAGGCGGCAGCGAACGCCGAAGAGCCCAGGATCGAGAGGAAGATGCCCAGGCCCATGGCCCAGCCGGCTTCAGTGAAGAAGGCCAGGACGCCGCCGGCGACGCCGATGACCATCGTGACGGCTTCTGTGGGGCGCCTTCCGATGAGATCGGCCGCCCGGCCCCCGGCGAGCAGGCCGAGGGGCACGGCCGGGGTGCTGGCCAGGACCAGGAGGAGGGTGGCCCCGCCCTGCGCCCAGCCGAGGTCGTCGACCAGTCGCGGGTTGATGAAGGCGGCGGCCGGGCCGGTGAAGGCGGCCACGGTGAACGACAGGCCGGCCATGGGCCAGAACCGGCGGGCCAGGCCCCCGCGCAGGGCAGCGAACAGGGCGCCGTGGGCTCCTCTGCGGAAGGCGCGGGACTCCCGCAGTCGCACGATCAGGAGAGGGAGCAGGAGCAGCGGCAGCGCGGCGACGCCGAACAGGGCGCGCCAGGCCTCGTCGCTCCGCTGTGCCAGGGTGGTGATGATGAGCCCGAAGCCGGTGCCCAGGCTCAGGCCGAGGGCGAAGAAACCCGAGGCGTAGCCGCGCGCCGCCGGGTTGATCTCCTCCGCGACCACCAGCAGACCGAGTGAGCCCAGGGCGATCGTGCCGATGCGGGCCACCCCCTGGAGGCCGGTGAAGGCGGCGAAGTTGGGAGCGAAGGCCGTGGCCAGGTTGGCGAGGGGAAGGATGGCGAAGGCGACGAGAAGGGGGCCGCGCCGGCCGCGCCGGTCCGCCCACCAGGCCAGTGCCAGGGCCAGGAGGGAGGTGGCCCGCACGATGACCTCGGCGTCGGCGATCCCCTGGTCGCTCAGCCCGAAGGTGTCCCTGGTGTAGGCCAGGGTGTGGGTGAAGACGTTGGCCGACCACCCCTGGGAGAAGGCGACCGCCGCCAGCAGGAGGAGGATGCCCCACTCGGAGCGGGTCAGGGGCACCGGGGGCGCCAGCGAGGCGAGGGCCTCGCCCAGACGGCGGCGGGCGGGCTGCGGAGAGGGCACCGCGAGGAGGTTACCCCGGGAACAGGGGCGGGCCGGCCGGGGTTCTAGCGTCCTCCGACCCTCGGGGAGCAACGTGGAGATCACCGGCCTGAACCTGATCAGCCTGGTTGCGGCGTTCGGGTTCGGGGCGCTCTCGTTCCTGTCGCCGTGCGTCCTGCCGCTGCTGCCCGGCTACCTCAGCATGATGTCGGGATACTCGGCCGCCGACCTCAGCGAGAGCCGGGCCTCGACGCGGCGCATGCTCCGGGTGACTCTGCTCTTCGTGGCCGGTTTCACCACGGTGTTCGTCGCCCTGGGAGCGGCGGCGACGACCGTGGGCCGGGCGCTCTTGCGCAACCAGCAGGCCTTCACCACTGCCGCCGGGTGGCTGGTGGTGGCCATGGGCCTCTTCCTGGCCATCACCGCGGTCTGGACGCCGCGGTTCCTGCTCCCCCTCTTGCGCGAGCACCGGGTCGAGGTGCGCCCTTCGCGCCTGGGAGCCTGGGCCCCGCCCCTGATGGGGGCGGCGTTCGGTTTCGGCTGGACCCCATGCATCGGGCCCACCCTGGGCAGCATCCTGGCCCTGACCGCCGTCGGGCAGGAGGGCACCACGGTGGCGGCCGGGATGGTGCTGCTGGCCGTCTTCTCGCTCGGGCTCGGCCTGCCGTTCGTGCTCGCCGGCTTGGGCATGGGCCGGGCCCTGCGCCTCCTGGCCCGGTTCCGGGCCTGGCTGCGCCCCATCACGGTGGTGTCCGGGCTGTTGCTGGCCGGGTTCGGGGTGCTGATGGTCACGGGCCACCTGGTCGACCTGAACCGCTGGTTCCAGCAGCACCTGCCCGACTGGCTCTGGAACTGGTGACCGGTCCTCTACTCTCTCGGCTTGGGTGATGCGCTCGCAGCCGGGGTCCCATCCAAGGTTCACCCCGGCCTTACAGACTTCTAACCCTCCCGGCAGATGATGGGGGGTCGAGGAGGCAAGGTGGCGAGCGGCGGAGTAGTGCTGCTGATCGAGGACGAAGAGGCGATCGCCGACCTGATACGGATGTACTTCGAACAGGACGGCTTCCGCCTGGTCCACGCCGCGGACGGGCCCGCCGGTCTCAACGCGGTGCGCGACCGCAGCCCCCGGGTGGTCCTGCTCGACCTGGGCCTGCCCGGCATGGACGGCATCGAGGTGTGCCGTCGGATCCGGGCGACGAGCGATGTGCCGGTGATCATGCTTACGGCGCGTGATACCGAGGTAGACAAGATCGTGGGCCTGGAGATCGGGGCCGACGACTACGTCACCAAGCCGTTCTCCCCGCGAGAGTTGGTGGCCCGGGTGCGCGCCGTGCTCCGGCGCTCGGAGGAGGCGCCGCGGGCCCCGGCCGTCATCGAGGTGGGCGACTGGGTGATCGACGGCGGCCGGCGCGAGGTAACCACCCCGGCAGGCGAGGTCGTGCGGCCCACCGCGCGGGAGTTCGATCTCCTCTGGTACCTGGCCGACAACCGGGGCCTGGTGCTCAGCCGGGCCCAGATCCTCGAGGCCGTCTGGGGCTACGACTACTTCGGGGAGACGCGAACGGTGGATGTGCACGTGCGCCAGTTGCGCAAGAAGCTGGAGGGGGTCCCGATCGAGACGGCCTGGGGCGTCGGGTATCGGATGGCGGGCTGAGGTGCGCCGGCGCTTCTTCTGGGCGCTGGTGGCGGTGGCGGTGGTCACCCTGGCCGTCGGGGGCTTCGCCGCCGCCGTGCTCATCAACCGCTCGGTGGAGGATTCGGCGCGCGCCGAGTTCACCCGCCAGGCCGAAGCCACCGCTCGCCTCATCGAGGCGGGGGTGAGGGAGCGGGGCATGATGGGAGGGGCCCCGCTGCGCCAGCTGGGGAGCATCCTGGCCGTCGTCCAGGCGGTGGGCGGCCACGACTACGTCGAGGCGGTGCTGGTGGGGCCGGCCGGCGGGGTGACCGTCGTGGGGGACGAGGCGCCCCTGGCCGAGCAGATCCCGGGCGGCGCCGGCGCTCTGGAGCGGCGGGCCCAGTTCGAAGCCGAAGTGGACGGGGAGTCGGTGGCCGCCTTCGCCCTTCCGGTGCAGGTGGGCAACCTGGGCCGGGTGGTGGTGGTCATCGGCACCGACCTGCAACTGGTGGCCTGGCCCCCCGTGGTGGCCCGCCTGCTCTGGGCCCTGGGCCTGGGGGTGGCCCTGGCCGCCCTGCTGGCGGTGTGGCTCTCCCGCTTCCTGGGGCGCCGGCTCGAGGGCCTCAGCCGCGCCTCCCGGCGCCTCGCCGGGGGAGACTTGAGCGCCCGGGCCCCGGTGGAGGGCGGTGACGAGATCTCCGAGGTGGCGGTGGCCTTCAACGAGATGGCCGGCGACCTGGAGGGAGCGCGGCGGCGCGAGCGGGAGTTCCTGGTCAGCGTCGGCCACGACCTGCGCACCCCCCTCACCACGATCGCCGGCTACGCCGAGGCTCTGCACGAGGGCAAGGTCAACCAGGACGACCTCTCCGGGGTGGGGGCGGTGATGAATCGGGAGACCGGGCGGCTCAGCCGCCTCCTCGAGGACCTGATGACTCTCTCCCGGCTCGAAGCCGGGGAGTTCGCCCTGCGGCCGGAAGCGGTGGACCTGGCCGGGCATCTGGGCGGGTCGGTGGAGGCTTACCGGGGCCGGGCCGAGGCCGCCGGGGTGAGCCTGGAAGCGGACCTGGGGGAAGTGCCCCCGGCTCTGGTGGACCCGGACCGCATCGACCAGGTCGTGGGCAACCTGGTGGAGAACGCCCTGCGCTACACGCCGGCGGGCGGGACGGTGCGCCTGTCCCTGCAGGCCGAAGGGGCACTGGCCCGGATCTCGGTGGTGGATACCGGCCCGGGCATCGCTGCGGCCGACCTGCCGCACATCTTCGAGCGCCTCTACGTGGCGCAGCGGTATCGGGCGGCGCGGCCCGAAGGGTCGGGCCTGGGCCTGGCCATCGTCCGGGAGTTGGCCGAGGCGATGGGCGGCCGGGTGGAGGTGGCCAGCGTCCCGGACCAGGGGACGACGATCTCGGCCCTCGTGCCGCTGCGGCCGCCGGCGGGGTAGCGCTGCCGGGGCCGTCTACCCTGCCCGCCATGACCGACTTCATCCGCGTCGCCGGCGCCCAGCTGAACCTCATCGTGGGCGACCTGGAAGGCAACACCGCCCGGATCCTGGAGGCCATGGCCTGGGCGGAGGGGCTTCAGGCCGATGTCCTGCTCCTGCCCGAACTGGCCGTCACCGGGTACCCGCCCGAAGACCTGCTCCTGCGCCGGCGCTTCATCGAAGCCAACCAGCAGGCGCTGTACCGCCTGGCGGGCAAGTCGGGCGAGACGACGACCGTGGTGGGCTTTGTCGACCGCACCTCGGGGGCCCCGAAACGAGACGATGCCGGGCCGGGCCGCCTGCGCAACGCCGCCGCCCTGCTGGCCGGCGGCCGGGTGCGGGGCATCTACCACAAGGTGCTACTGCCCAATTACGGGGTCTTCGACGAGGACCGCTACTTCTTCCCCGGCGAGGCACCGGCCGCCCTCTGGGAGATCAACGGGGTGATCGCCGGGGTCTCGGTCTGCGAGGACATCTGGGTGCCCGACGGGCCCCCGGCGCAGCAGGCGGCGGCCGGGGCCGACATCCTGCTGAACGTCAACGG
>JALOLI010000054.1 GCA_025456165.1 Acidimicrobiia bacterium
AAAGTGGCCACCACCTCACGCGCCCGGGGCGAGAGGCCGCGGGAGACCCAGACCGCCCGGCGGCCGGTGGCGCCCACCGCCAGGTTCACCGCCTCCAGCGCCGCGGTGGCCCCGTCGTACAGAGAGGCGTTGGCCACCGGGAGGCCGGTGATGGCGGCCACCATCGACTGGTACTCGTAGAGGGCTTGAAGGACCCCTTGGGACACCTCGGGCTGGTAGGGCGTGTACGAGGTGACGAACTCGGGTCGCAGCGTGAGGGCCCGGACCACGGGGGGCAGGAAGTGGTCGTAGATGCCCCCGCCGGCGAAGCAGGTCAGCCCGGCATTCCGCGCGGCGAGGCCGGCCAGGTGGCCCATGACCTCGGCCTCGGCGAGGGGGGCGGGCAGGTCGAGGCTCGCCGGAGCGCGCACTTCCCCGGGCAGGTGAGCGAAGAGATCGTCGACGCTCCCGAAGCCCAGCGCGGAGAGCAATCGCTCGACGTCGGCCGGGGTGTGCGGGGTGAAGTCCACTACCGAGCCTGCCGCAGTCCCGTGAGGACGGTCACGGGGCCAGATTAGCGCCGGAGGCCGGGCACTCCCCCGCCCGGCCGCGCCTCAACCGGTCTCGGCGCTCCCGAGGCTCACCACCTGGGGTGGCCCCGGCAGCCGGGTGGGCATGGCGGGCTCGCCGTCGGAGTCGGCGCTTGCCAGCCCGTACTTGACCAGGAAGTGCAGGTAGTCGCGCTGGTAGAAGATCTTGCACCTCACCTCGGGATAGAGGGCGCGCAGTTGCCGCACCTTGCGGTTCTTCTTGGTGACCAGCTTCTGGTTCATCGTGGTGATCTCGATGAACAGGTCCTCGTCGGGGAGGTAGAAGTCCGGGGTGAAATAGCCCAGCGGGGCTCCGGCGGAGTCGAACTCGATCGGGAAGGAGCGGGGCTCGTACTCCCAGTCGATCCCGTAGAAGTCGAGGAGGCGGGCGAACTGCTCCTCGCTCTGGTGAGCGAAGGTGACGGCATCTGCCGGGGAGGCGAACTCGTCGATGGCGGGAGGCTGCGTCACGCTTCGATGGGGACGGCGGCTTCGAGCGGCCGAGCCTCGGGGAACAGCCGGTGCAACTCCCCCTCGAGCTCCTCCTGGACCGGGCCCACCGCGATCCCGAAGACCCCCTGGCCGCGACGGAACACGTCGACGACCTCTTCGGCGCTGTGCGCCGCGTAGATCGTGGACCCGTCGGAGAGCAGCGTGACGTCGGCCAGGGGCCGCTCGCTGTGGAGCTGCTCGGACAGGATGCGCATCGCCTGGCGGATGCGCTTGAGGCTCATGCCGGCGTCGAGCAGGCGCTTGACCACGCGCAACTGCACGATGTCCTGGAAGGCGTAGAGCCGCTGAGACCCGGAGCCGGCGGCGGCCCGGACGCTCGGGACCAGGAGCCCGGTGCGCGCCCAGTAGTCGAGCTGACGGTAAGTGATCCCCACGATCTTGCAGACCTGTGGGGCCCGATAGCCGGCTGCGTCCCTCACGGCGTGGCTCACCTCCCCGCGAGCTTACACATGTGCAATTCCGATCCCTGGAACTACTGCCGTGAAACTAGATGGGAGACCCCACGGTTGTCAACAACCCCTGTGGAAAAGTCCGGGAGCCGGGTCGGAGCTGCCGGGCCGCGCCTCTCCCCCATCGCAGGCGAATCCCGGCCTAGATCACCCCTCAACAGGGGAACCCGCATCATCGCGCCGGAGTCCGTGGCGTCGCGGATTGCGATGATGCCTCAGGCCTGTCGATGCGTGTTATCAGGCCGAGTCGAAGTCCTCGGGCGTGACGCTGTCGAGGAAGTTGCGGAACCGGGCCACTTCGTCCTCTTCCTCTTCGTCGTGGATCTCCACCCCCGACTCCTCGAGGACCTGCGGAGATACGAGGATCGGCGAGCCGGTGCGGGCGGCGAGGGCGATGGCGTCGGAGGGCCGGGAGGACACGGTGATCTCGGCGCCGGCTCGGCCGAGGACCAGGTCGGCGTAGTAGATGCCCTCGCGCATCTCGGTGACCACCACCCGCTCCACGGTGGCCTCCAGGGCCTCCAGGGACAGCTTGAGCAGGTCGTGGGTGAGGGGGCGCGGGGGCTGGACCCCTTCCAGGGCGAAGGCGATGGCGGTGGCCTCGCCCGCACCGATCCAGATGGGGAGATAGCGCGTGCCGCCCACCTCCTTGAGGAGGACGATCGGCTGGTTGCTGGGCAGCTCGATGCGCACTCCGACCAGCTCCACCGGGACGCCGTCGCTCATGAGTTCACCTTATCACCGGCTTCGGCGAAGGCCCGGCGGGTCGCGGCCTCAGGGTCCAGCCGGAAGGCCGCCAGGTCGAGGACTGCCCAGAGGCCCGGGAGATTGCGGTAGCGCCCTTCCCAGTCCAGGCCGTAGCCGAGCAGGAACTCGTCGCCGACTTCGAAGCCCCGGTAGCGCAGCGGCACGTCCACGATGCGGCGGGTGCGCTTGTCCAGCAGGGTCACCGTGGCCAGGGAGGCAGGGTCGCGCGTCTGCAAGAGGCCCAAGAGGTACGACAGGGTCAGGCCGGTGTCCACGATGTCCTCTACGAGCAGCACGTGCCTGCCGGCAAGGGAGGTGGCGCTGTCGACCGCGATGCCCACCCGCCCTTCGGACCCAAACCGGGTCAGGCTGAGGAAGTCGATGTCGATTTGCGGGGGCAGCCGGCGCCCCAGGTCGGCCAAGAAGGGGACCGCCCCCTTGAGGACGCCCAGCAGGACCGGGTCCTTGCCGGCGTAGTCGGCCCGGATGGTGGCACCCAATTCGGCGATGCGGGCGGCGATGGCGGCGGCCGATACCACCTGGGTCATCACTCGGGGCGTCCCGTCCCCCGCCGTCATGGTCGGCCGTCTCCCCCGAGCAGCGCGGGGAGCAGGTCCCGGAGGGCGTCGGCGACGGCCTGCTCGGCAGGGCTCAGGGGCAAGGCGGCGTCGGCGCGCTTCCCGTCGTCCAGCGGCCCGATCGCCGCCAGCCGGGCCCGCCGCCAGATGGGCCCGGGCCGAGGACGGCGTAGGAGAGCAGCACCTCGCCGGCCCGGGCGGTGTCGCCGGTCTTCAAGCCGAGCACCCCGGGGAAGGTGCCGAGGAGCCGATTGGTGTTCTTGACCTCCATGATCCGGCCGCCGGGCATGAAGGTGACGAACTTGAGGCGGGTGATCCGGGTGATGCGAGGCTCCTGGATTGCCGCCGCCCCCAGGGTGACGAGGTCCCGCGCCGAGGACACGTGCCCGTCGGCATCGAGGCCGTTGGGGTTGACGAAGTGGGTCGCGGTCATCCCCAGTTCCGCCGCTTTCTCGTTCATGAGCGCCACGAAGGCGTCCACCGATCCGGCCGTGTGCTCGGCGAGGGCGACCGAAGCCGTGTTGTCCGAGTACACCAGCATGTCCGACATCAGGGCCTCGACGGTCCAGACCTCGCCCTGGTAGGTCCTCTGCTGGCCCGTGTACCCGATTGGCTCTGAGGCGGCCCGGGCGCTGATGGTCACCTCCTCGTCCGGCGCCACGCCCTGGGAGACCACGACCAGCGCCGTCATGACCTTCGTGACCGAGGCCGGAGCACGGACCTCATCGGCGTCGGCCGCCCAGACCAGGGCGGCATCGTCCACCGAGTAGAGGGCCCAGGAAGCGGAGCTGAGCACGGGGGGCTCGTGGGCGGGAAAGGCGGCGATCGGCAGCGGGGGCAGGGGCACCCCGATGGGGTTCAGCGAGGCGAGCAATAGCGCGATGGCGGCAAGGCCGGGCACGCTCAGGCCTCCAGGAGGGTCCGCAGCCGGGCCCGCACCACGGCGTCCTGGAGGTCCCGTGCCGCCTGGGCGCAATCGGCGAGGACTTCGGCCGCCTGGCGCCGCCCCGCCGGAGTGCGGTGCCGCAGGAGCGGGCCGGCCAGTTGGGAGAGGAGGTCCACCTCGCGGTGGGAGGCCAGGCACAGCGACTTCACGTGGCGGGGCTCCAGGCCGCGAGAGACGAGGCGCTGGGCGGCGCGCGCTACGGCGGCGTCGTCTTCGCCGAACTGCGCCTCGCCCGCGGCCCCCCGCCGGGCATCGAGCACCCCGTGCTCGAGCAGTCGACCGACCAGGTCGAGCGGCACGCCTGCGGCACGAGCCAGTTCGTCGGCCGACATCCGCGACTTCCCCCCGCCGAAGTACGCCTCGGGCAGGGGCCCGGAGGGCGGTGCCACGGTGGGCTCCTCGCCCCGCTCCCAGGCGGCGAGCTTGGCCTTGATCACTTTCAGCGGGAGGAAGTGGTCGCGCTGCTGCCGCAGGATGTAGCGGATTCGCTCCACGTCGGGGGCGCGGAACTGGCGGTAGCCGGCGGAGCTCCGGACGGGCCGGACGAGCCCCTGAGACTCGAGGAACCGGAGTTTGGAGATGGAGATGTCGGGGAACTCCTCGTGGAGGAGGTCGATCACCTCGCCGATGGCGAGCGCCCGGCGCTCGCTCATGCGCCGCGCGCCACGACGAGGTGGAACCGGCCGATGATGACCTGATCGCCGGGGTGCAACTCGGCGGCGTCGGCCAGCTTGCCGTTGACGTAGGTGCCGTTCGTGGAGCCCAGGTCCTCGACGTGCATCCCGTCTCCCGCGACCCGGAACGAAGCATGGTGCCGCGACACCGTGATGTCGTCGAGGAAGACGGTGGCCGCGGTGTTCCGCCCCGCTTCGTGGGTGCCCTCGGCGAGGTGCCAGTGGGCGCCCCGCATAGGCCCGTCGGCCACGACCAGGGCGAAGCCCTGCAGCCCCGGGATGCCGCTCGCCATCTCGCGCGCCCGGATGCGGCGGGCCTCGTCTACAGGGTCGTAAGTGAGCGTGGCGTCGTGCTCCGCCTCGGCCGGAGTCGCCGCCTCGTCTCGCCCGGGCTCGTCGCGGGGGTCCATGCAGGGCATGGTAGTCCGGCCCCTCCAGAACCCTCGACCCGAGGTCGAGAGGCCTCTCCCCGGGGCGCCGGGCTACCCGACCAGAGCCCGGTAGGCCGCCGCGTCGAGCAGGCTGTCGAGCACGCCGGGGTCGTCCACCGCCAGGAGCACGAACCAGCCCTCGCCGTAGGGATCGGAGTTGACCAGCTCGGGATGGTTCGCCAGCGCCGAGTTCACGGCCGCCACCACGCCCTCGAGGGGGGCGTAGACCTCAGCGACGGACTTCGTGGAGTCGATCTCCGCCACCGTCTCTCCGGCGCGAACGCGGCGCCCGACCTGAGGGAGGCCGACGAACACCACCTCGCCGAGAGCCTCCTGGGCGTAGTCCGTGATGCCGAGGCGGACCCCCGCCTCGTCCATGAGGGCCCACTCGTGCTGTTCCGTGTAGCGGCGGTCCTCGGGGACGTCCACCCGCTCCTCCTGCTCGGCGTCAGGGTGAGGATACCGGCAGAGCGCCGCGCCGCGCCCGCACCACGTCGGCGAAGTACTGGGCGCCGACGGCGTAGTAGAGGACGAGGCCCGGGAGGACCACGCACCAGGCCCACCAGAGGAAGAAGGGGTGGTCGAAGCCGGCATAGACGTAGAACGAGCCGATGGCCGAGTAGAGGGCGAAGGTGGCCACCTTCCCCAGGTACCGCACCTCGACCCGGGCCTTCCACTTCCAGGCGGCCACGACGGCGCCCACCGCGATGATCGACTCCCGCACCACCAGGGCCAGGGCCACCGGCCAGGGCAGGACCCCGGCGATCCAGCCCCCGATGACGGCGGCGGTGATGGCGAGGCGGTCGGCGATCGGGTCGAGGAGCTTCCCCAACTCGGAGACCTGGTTCAGACGCCGTGCCAGGTACCCGTCCACCCAATCGGTTGCCCCGATCCCCCCCAGCAACAGCCCGGCCGCCAGTGGGTTGTCGTCCCCGAACAGCAGCCAGAGAAACAGCGGCACCAGAGCGAGGCGGAGCATCGAGACGAGATTGGGGACCGTGAGAACTCGGCGGCTCACGAGGGCCCTCGGACGCGGAAGGGGATGCGGCCGATCTCCTCCCCCTCGTGGTCGACGATGAACACGTAGCCTCCCGGTTTGCTGAAGCGCACCCCCAGGAACGAAGCCACCAGCGGCACCAGGCTGGACGCCCCGGCGGGGAGGGTGGAGGGCGCACCCACCCGCATCATGCCGCGGGACTCGACCCCGACGCGATTGCCGTCCTCGTCGAGGAGGCGGATGGCAATGGGCAGGTCCCGATCGCGGTCGGCCGGCCCCACGTCGGCGACCAGCACCACCGAGAGGCCGCGGACTGCCGCCGGGAAGGAGCGGGCGTTGATCGTGTCGAAGGCCCCGCCGAGCACGAACAGCTTGCCGGCCGATACCTGAGCCGAGTCGGCGAGCATCGCAACGGTGAGCCGCACGCTTCGCGAGGGTAGCGGGCCGACCGGGATGAACGGCCCGGCGGTGGGGCTGAAGGTTCGGCCCGTTACCCTGGTGCCGTGACCCCGGGCGCTCCCTTCGACCTGGCCGGGCTGCAGTTGCGGCTCGGCGCGCAAGCCGAGGAGTACCGGCGCCTGCAGCGCACCGGCGATCCTGCCGGCCTCCAGGCGCTGAGCCTCGAGGTGACCCGGCGCTGCGTGGCCCGGTGCCTGATGTGCAACATATGGAAGACGGACCGCAGTCTCCCGGAGCTCTCCGTGGCGCAGTGGCTCTCCGTCCTCCGCTCTCCTTCCTGCTCCGACCTGCGAGAACTCGACGTCACCGGCGGCGAGCCCTTCTTGCGCGACGACCTGGGTGACCTGCTTTGCGGCGTCGCGGCGCTGAAGGGCTCGGTTCTGCAGAGGCTGCACTCGGTGGCCATCACCACCAACGGCTTCCTGACCCGGCAGGTGCTGGAAACGGTGGCCGGGGTGGTCGCGCCCCTGGAGGAGGCGGGGGTCGGCCTGGTGTTCGCCTGCGCCATGGACGGCCGCGCCGAGACCCACGATCGCATCCGCGGCTTCCCCGGGGGCTGGAACCGGCTGGACGCCACGATCGACGGCCTGATGGCTCTGCGAGCCCGGCACCCCGGGATCGTTCTCGGGATCAAGATGACGGTCACCCACCACAACGTCGTCGAACTGGAGCACGTCGCCGCCTACGCCGCCGCCCGCGGAATGTTCACCATCATCTCCCCTTTCATAGTGACCCCGGCTCGTTATGGGAACCTCGACCTGGAAGCGGGGCTGGTGTTCACCCCGGCGGATCTCGAAGTCCTGGAGAGCTTCTACACCGGCCCGGCATTCCGCTGGTCTTACTACGCCCGCGAGCTGGCCGGCTTCCTCCGCACCGGCCGCATGGACAAGCCGTGCAGTGCCGGGTTCAATTACGCCTTCATCCGCAGCACCGGCGACCTCTACCCCTGCCCGTTGCTCGACGTCGCCCTGGGGAACGTCACGGACCGGCCGATCGAAGACCTGCTGGCCTCGGAGGCCGCTCGGGACTTTCGGCGGGGGGTCGGCTCGCACTCCCTCTGCGCCGCCTGCACGGAACCCGGCCTGGAGCGGTACGCCCTGCCGTTCGAGGGGGCCCGGTACCTGGAGTTGAGCCGCCGGCTGGAGCCCGCCGAGTTCCGGGCGCTTCACGAGCACCTGGGCCTGGGGAAGTACCTGTAGCGGCCCCGCCAGCGCGCGGCGCCGGGCTGCGCCGCTAGACGCCCTCCCAGCGCTCCGTCCAGGCGAAGCCGCGCCGCCGGACCTCTTCCATGAAGCGAGTGGCCGGCACCGCCTTTTCGAGCGAATGGACCCCAGGAGGCACCTCGCCGCCGGCGATGAGGGCGGTCATGATCGCCGCGTGCCAGCCGGTGAGCCGCTCCATCGCCGAGAAGCCGGTTGCCGCGTCGAAGCGGTCGACCATGTCGACCGTGACCGCAGCCCCGCTCCCGTCCGCATCGCCTTCGGCCCGGGCCCGGAGCACGCAGACGTCCTCGGGCGAGCCGGCGTCGAGCATCGGGCCGAGCAGGGCGTGATAGAAGTCCCGTGGGCGCACCTCGGCCTCGCCGACGCGACGGGGCTCCCGGCCGAAGAGCCCGAGATCCTTGAAGGCCTTGAAGGCGGCGAGGTGGCCCGGGTACCGGAGGGTCTTGTTGTCGTAGGCCTCGAGCACGCCCTCCAAGGCGAAGGGGACGGTCGAGGTCCCGCCCGAGGTGACGAAGGCCTCCAGGGTGCCGAGCCCTTCGAACTCCAGCTGCTCGATCTCCGTGAGGGTGTCCACCTGGGCCAGCCGGCCGTCCCGGATGACCAGAGCCTGCCCGTCGTACTCGTTGGTCAGGCCTTCGATGTTGAAGAAGAGCCGATAGCTCCACGGGCCGGATCGATCCTGGGGGAGGCCGCCGTCGCGCAGCTGAACCCGGCGCGGGGTGATCCCGCGGCCCTGCAGCAGTTCCATGGCGTAGAGGCCCAGGGTGTTGTTCATGCCGGGGCCCATCCCGCAGTCCGGGACGACGGCTACCCCGGCCCGGCGAGCGTCGGGGTCCATGGCGAGCTGGGAGAGCACGGTCTCGGTGTGGCCCCCCATGTCCACCATGCCGGTCCCGGCGGCGATGGCAGCCCCGGTGACCGGCAGGGAGAAGGCGTAGGGCACGGCGCACACGAAGGCGTCGAGCGGCTCCAGGAACCGGCGCACGGCGCCGCCATCGCCGGCGTCCACCTCGGCGGCCTCCACCCTCCCCTCGCCCAGGAGCTGGTTCAGGCGGTCCGCCGCCCGCCGCGCCGCTTCCCCATCGCGGTCGGCGATGACCAGGCGCGCCGCCCCGCCGCGCACGACGAGATCGTACGCCGAGGCGGTGCCCTGGCGCCCTGCTCCCAGAACTCCGTATGCGGTCATCGAGGCTCCTTGCGGTGAGGAGGGCATTCTGCCCGGCCCGGAGGGGCTCGCCGCTCAGCTCTTGGCGCCGCACTCCCCGCAGAACTTGGCGCCCGCTTCCAGCTTGGCCCCGCACTTGGCGCAGGCGGTCGCCTCGTCGATCCGGGCGCCGCACTCCGGGCAGAACTTGGTCTTGGCCGGGAGCGGGGCTTCGCACTTGGGGCAGGAGGCGGTGGCGCCTTCGCGCCACGACTCCTCCTTCAGCATCTCGCGGTCCTCTTCGGCCATCTTGGAGTGGGCCCAAATCTCCTCAACGGTGCGCGAGGACTGCGCCGCAGCCATCTCGACCCCGAGGTCGGGCGCGCAGTTCTTGCAGAGGCCCTTGCCGTCGTTCCAGCACTGCTGGCGGCACACCCAGGCCGAGCAGCGCGGGCACTGGCGGAAGTCGGGCTTCAGCTTGGTCGCGGCCTCGCGGAACGCCTTGTCGTGGGCCTTCTCCCAGGCGGCGGAGCGCACATCCTCCCCGAGCTGGGCGGCCCGCCCGAAGAGGCCTCCGAGAAGGTTGGAGGCGGTCTGCAGGCCCCCGGCCACCCGGGCCACGGCGAAGCCGTCGAATTCGGTGCGGAAGCCGCTCCCGCAGCGATCGCAGACGAACTCGAACTGGAAGCCCTCGTTCGTGCTCTGATCGTGGTAATTGCGAGTGAACTCGATCTTCTCGTCGCTCATGTGTCGTGGCCCCTCCTGGCAGGACCCCGCCGCGGTGGCGGGGCCGGCGGGCGATGTACGGAGCCCGGCCAGAAGCCGGGGCGGTCGGGCTGGCCGGATTCGAACCGGCGACCTCTTGACCCCCAGTCAAGCGCGCTAACCAAGCTGCGCCACAGCCCGGGACCGGTGCAGTGTAACGCTCGGGAAAGGGGATGCCCTACTCCGGACGGCGGTCCCCGTCCCGCCTTCCCGAGCGCGCCACGAGCTGCAGCGGAGTGCCCAGGAAGCCGTACTCGGCGCGCAAGCGACCCTCCAGGAAGCGGAGGTAGTCGGGGCTCAACTCGCCGCCGCGAACGAACAACACGAAGGTCGGAGGCTCCGCTCCCGCCTGCACCGCGTACATGATGCGAGCCCGCCGGCCCTTGCGGGTCGGGGCGGGGTGGGCCTCCTGCCAGGCCCGGATGTGGCGGTTCAACTCGGGGGTGGGAACCCGGAACCGCCGGGCCTCCAGAACGGCGCGGACCGCCGCCGGCAGCCGGTGCATCCGGGCTCCCGTGAGGGCCGAGATGCGCAGCACGGGAGCCCAGGACACGAAGCCCAGGCGGTCGCCGGTGCCGTCCTCCACCCACTCCTTGGCATCCGGGTCGGCCGCATCCCACTTGTTGAGGAGCACGATCAGACCGGCGCCGGCGGCGGCGATCTCCTCGGCCAGACGCTGCTCCTGCTGGGTGATCCCCTGAGTGGCATCGGCCACCAGCAGCGCGATGTCGGCTTGGGCGAGGGCCTGCCGGGCCCGCTGCACGGAGTAGAACTCCGTGGCCTCGTCCACCCGGCTGGCGCGACGGATGCCGGCCGTGTCCCAGACCCGGAACGGCTCGCCGTCGAGGTCGACCACCGC
>JALOLI010000334.1 GCA_025456165.1 Acidimicrobiia bacterium
TCATCGAGACGGTGGGAGTGGGGCAGGACGAGGTCGAGGTGGCCGACGCTGCCGATACCACGGTGGTGGTCCTCACCCCTGGCTGGGGCGACGGGGTGCAGGCGGCCAAGGCCGGGATCCTGGAGATCGGCGACGTCTTCGTGGTCAACAAGGCCGACCGGCCGGGGGTGGACGACGCGGTGGCCGACCTGCGCACCATGCTCGCCATGGGGGGGGAGCGGCCCTGGGCGCCCCCCATCCTGACCACGGTGGCCTCCCGGGGGGGCGGCGTGGCCGAACTGCTCGATGCCATCCAGGCTCACCGGGCGCACCTGGAAGCCGGCGACGGCCTGGAAGAAGGGCGCCGGGCGCGGCGCCGGGGGGAGTTGCGCGCGGCCCTGGCCGCCGTCCTGGCGCGCCGGGCCGCCGAAGCAGCCGCCGCCCCGGAGCACCGCCGGGTCGCCTCCCTGGTGGAGGAGGGGCAACTCGACCCTTGGGCCGCCGCCGAGCGCCTCCTGGGAGAGGTAGCCTCGCCCTGAGGAGGCGCCAGGGCCCCAGGCCGATGGGGGCGCCCCTCAGAGCCGCAAGGAGGCACCGTGAGCCTGGTCGAGTACTCCGTCGAGGGCGCCGTCGCCGTCTTCACCCTGAACCGCCCACCCGTGAATGCCCTCTCGGTGGGCCTGGTGGCCGACCTCGAGGCGGCGATCATCCGGGCCGCCGACCCGGCGATCCGCGCTGTGGTCATAACCGGCAGCCCGCACTTCGCCGCCGGGGCCGACATCACCGAACTCAAGGCGGCGGCACAGGCGAAGGATGAGACCCCTTGCGCGGCTTCGCCCTGGGCGGGGGTCTGGAACTCGCCCTGGCCTGCGACTTCCGCTACCTGGCCGAGGACGCCCGGGTAGGCCTGCCCGAGATCAAGCTGGGCATCTTCCCCGGCGCCGGGGGCACCCAGCGCCTGCCCCGGCTCGTGGGGCCGGGCAAGGCGCGGGAGTTGATCTACACCGGCCGCCACCTCAAGGCCCCGGAAGCCCTGGCGATCGGCCTGGCCGACCAGATGCTCCCGGCCGACGGCCTGCTCGCCGCCGCCATGGAGTATGCCGCCCTGCTGGCCAAGGGGCCCACGGTGGCCATAGGCGCGGCAAAACGGGCGATCAACGCCACGCTGGGGCTGCCCATGGAGGCCGGCCTGGCAGTTGAGAACGCCGGCTTCAACGGCTGCTTCACCACCGAGGACGCCCAGGAGGGCCTGGCCGCCTTCCTGGAGAAGCGGGAAGCGGACTTCAAGGGGCGGTGAGGCGGGCGCGCAGGCGCTCCAGGTTGCGGCGCCACACGAACCGGAAGAGGGGGCGGGCGGCAAGGGCGCCGAGCGGCCCCCCGAGGTACCAGGGGAAGCGAATGAGCTCTTCCCAGGTGAACCGGGTCGCGCCGGGCCCCGCCGGGTCGAGCCGGAACGCACCGCGGCCGGTGAACCGGCCGCGGTGCTCCACCTCGATGCGCCGCGGCGGCTCCCAGGCGGTCACGACGATCGTGTCGGTGGTGCGCAGCGGGCCGAGCCGGGTCGCCACTCGCAGCACCGCCCCTACTCCCGCGCCCGTCTCCGTGAGGAAGTCGATGGAGCGGGCGTCGGCCATCCACTCGACGTGGCGGTCGAGGCGGCTCACCTCCTCCCAGACTTCTTCCACTGGCAGAGGGATGGCGATGCCCACGAGAAGGGGACCCATGCCTGCAGCGTAGGCGCCCTTGCCCGGGGGCCACCCGGGGCCGGTATTCGCCGGCGGGGGTACCATCGCTGCCCATGGTCAGTGGGCGCGCTGGGCGGTGGCTGCGGAGGATGCTGGCGATCGGCGTCGCTCTGGCAGTGGTGGCCCTGGGGACCGCGACCTGGATCTACGCCGGGCAGGTGGACGCCCTGCTCCTGCGCTCCGAGCACGCTCTGCCCGCCTACGACATCGAAGTGCTGGCCGTGACGGAGGGCGAGGTGACCCTGCCGCGCGGCGTCGGCGAGGCGCCCGGGACGTGGGGCTTGCAGTGGGAGACGGGCTATGCCCGGGTGGGGCCGGCGGCGGCGACCTCCGAGGACGGGGTGGTGCGGCCTCTGCTGGAGGTGGCCGGCGACCTGCGGCCAGGCCTGCTGGTCGCCCTCGATGCCTACGCCTACGAGTCCGATCCCGCCGACCTCGGCCTCGCCTTCGAGAACATCATCGTCGAGGGCGATCTGGGCAATTACCCGGCCTGGCAAACGATGGGTGAGGACGACACCTGGGTGATCCTGGTGCACGATCGCGACGGGTATCGCCGCGAGGCCCTGCGGGTGCTCCCCGCCCTGGCCGCGGGCGGCTTCCCCACCCTGACCATCACCTACCGCAACGACCCGGGGGCCCCGGAAGGCGGCGGGCGTTACGGCCTGGGCGAACCGGAGTGGGAGGATGTCGAGGCGGCGGTGGAATATGCCGAGGAGGCCGGGGCCGCCGATGTGGTGCTGGTCGGCTGGGGCATGGGGGGCACGGCCGCCGCCATGTTCCTCCACGAGTCGGCGCAGGCCGATCTGGTCGCCGGCCTGATCCTGGAGGCGCCCCTGTTCGACCCGGGGGCGGTGGTGGACGCCCACGCCCACGCTCGCAACGTCCCGGGCCTCATCGTGGGGTGGGCCAAGGGCCTGGCCACCCTGCGCTGGGGGACCAACTGGGGGGCGCTCAACCAGGTGGACCGGGCCGACGACTTCGAGATCCCCGTCCTGCTCTTCCACGGCGACGCCGATTCCGTGGCTCCGGTGGCGGTGAGCGAGCGGTTCGCCGCCGAACTGCCGGATCTGGTGCGATTCGAGCGGATCGGGGGCGCCGGCCACGGCGCGGCGTGGAACGCCGACCCGGCGCGCTACGAAGCCGCCGTCTCAGCCTTCCTGGCCGAAGTGGCCGCCGGGCCGGCGGGGGAGGGCGAAGGCTAGGAGCCCGGCCCCGCCAGCTCCAGGTGGAACCCGCGAGCGGTGTGGAACACCGCCTTGTCGAAGAAGAGCACGATGCGCCGGCTCAGCTCCATCACCCGGTAGACGTCGAGGGGGC
>JALOLI010000055.1 GCA_025456165.1 Acidimicrobiia bacterium
ACGGATGCGGGCGCGGTGCTGAGTCTCAGTCGGCCGGTCGAACCCCCGGGGTGAGTTGGAAGCGGCGTGTTCCACGGCCGACGGGCCTGCGGTCGAGGCTGTCATGGCCGGGGTCTGATCGCTGTCGCCCACCGAGGGCGCAGGGCAGGTCCTTCACCTGCCTGGCGCTCAGGGAGGGGTGCTCATGTGCTCCCACCCGAGCAACCGATCGAGCAACCGGCGTGAGGCGGGCTTGTCTCGTCGGAAGGACGGGGCGCCCAGAACCCCAGTTCAGGGACGGTGCGGGCGGTGGGACTCGAACCCACATCGGGCTGACGCCCACCGGATCCTAAGCAATTCGGCTACGCCCGCGGCGCGGCCAGGGTAGTGGGCCGGACCCCACCCGGCCCGGCGCCGTCTCAGGCCCGGCCGGCCGCCACCTCGTCCTCGCGGGTGCGGCCGGCGAGCAGTATCAGGTCCTCGTGCAGTTCGAACCACACGCTGTGGTAGCTATCCACCCTGGGGGAGGCGATGTAGCGGGGGTCCCCGCCGGCGACCAGGCGGGCCGCCTCGTCCAGGCGGGCGGCGTAACCGCCCAGCCAGGGCAGGCGGTCGGCCAGGCCGCTGAGCCACGGCCCGACCCCGGCGTGCAGAGCGGCCACGTCGGCCAGGACCCCGGCGTCGTAGGCGGCATCGCTGTGGTCGTTGAGGACCTGCTGCCCGCCGACCTCGCGCATCTGCCAGGCGGTGACCACGGCCTTCATGTGCTTGTCGAAAGGCACGAAGGCGTCGAGGGCGGCTTCGGCCTCGGGCTGGCCCCACTGCTCCCGGTGAGTGGCCAGCAAGGCCGCGCCCCGTTCCTTGCCCTCCGGTGTCAAGGAGAACATGCCGCCGCTGGTCTTCAGCAGGCCCGCGGCCACCGCTTCTCCCAGGATGTCCGCGACCGCCGCCTCAGGAGCGCGGAGCACGATGGCCACTCCGGCGGCCTCGGCGATGCCCTTCACGGTCAGGGAGCGCACCACCGCGTCGACGGTCGGGGCCCCATCCTCCGCCGGAGCCGTCGCGGCTGCCCCGGCGGTCGTCCCGGGGGCGGAGATCTCGATACCCAGCTCCCGGGCCCAGTCCAGCAGGGTGGTGGCCTCGGGGACGATGGTGGCGGTCCCCACCACTGCGCCGGCGAACACCTCGCCGGTGGCGCCGTCGATGGTGAGGACGTCGCCCGGGGCGAAGCAGCGCTCGCCGATGGTGACGCCGTCCCCGGCGACGGCCACGGCGGCGGCGCCCACGACGGCGGGGAGGCCCCAGCCCCGGGCCACCACTGCGGCGTGGCTGTTCAGCCCTCCGGTGGTGGTCAGGATCCCGGCCGCCTTGGCCATGCCGTGGACGTCGTCGGGCGAGGTGGCGTGGCGCACGAGGATGACCGGCCGGCCCTCGTCGCCGGCGGATACCGCGGCCTCGGGGGTGGTGGCGATCTCCCCGCAGGCCAGGCCCGGCGAGGCACCCAGGCCCCTGGTGATGGCGACGGCGTCGGCCCGGCGCTCGGCGACCACGCGGGGCGGGTCCGCCAGCAGGTGGGCTACCCGCTTCACGGCGTCGGCGCGCGATAGGGGGAAACCGGGGTCTTCGGCCATCTCGACGGCGATACGCAGCGCCGCCTGGGGGGTGCGCTTGCCGACGCGGGTCTGCAGCATCCAGAGCTTGCCCCGCTCGATGGTGAACTCGATGTCGCACACGTCGGCCCAGTGGCGCTCCAGCATGTCGGCGTAGCGGCGCAACTCGGCGGCCACGGCGGGAAGCCGTTCGTCGAGCGCGGTGATGGGCAGGGTCTGATGGGTGCCGGCGACGACATCCTCGCCCTGGGCCCGGAACATGACATCGCCGTAGAGGGCGTTCTCCCCGGTGGCCGGGTTGCGGGTGAAGAGCACCCCGGTGGCCGAGTCGTCACTGCAGTTCCCGAAGACCATCGCCTGGACGATCACTCCGGTGCCCAGATCGTCGGGGATCCCCTCGCGCCGGCGGTAGGCGATGGCCCTGTCGCTGTTCCACGAGCGGAATACGGCCTCGACCGCCCCGCGCAGCGCCTCCCAGGGATCCTCCGGCACGGAGACGCCCACGATCTCGGGGTACGACTTCTCCAGCCGGGCGCGGCAGGCGTCCACGAACGACTCGTCGCCGGACAGTGCGGTCAGGCCCGGGGCCGTGGCCGAATTGAGGCCCAGGTTCAGGAGGGTGTCCATCATCCCCGGCATCGAGACGGGGGCCCCGGAGCGGACGCTCACCAGCAGGGGGTCGGCCGGGTCGCCGAAGCGGCGGCCCAGAGCCTGCTCGACCCGGGCCAGGTGAGCCCGGATCTCGTCCTCCAGGCCGGGCGGCCAGCCGCCGGCGAGGTACTCGCGGCAGGCGGCGGTGGAGACGGCGAACCCCGGGGGCACCGGCAGGCCCAGTTCGTTGGCCATGGCGGCCAGGTTGGCGGCCTTGCTGCCGATGATCTTGCGGACCTCGGCGAGGGGCCGGCCGTGGAGATCCTCGAAGGCGTAGACGTGGGGCATGCTTCGGCTTCCATCCTCGTGAAGCTCGACGGGAGGACTCGGCGGGGGATGCTAGTGAGGGCGCATGGAGGCCCCGGCGGGGATGCCGCCGCCGGGCAGGCGGCGGCCCTGCCGACGCGGCTCTGGTGGGTCGCCGGGGAGTCGAACCTTCTACGGCCGCCGGGTGCGGGGGCGGTGGGCCTGCCTGGTGGTTGTGTTGTTGCCCGCAGGCAGTTGGGTCTGTGGGCCTCTCGCGATGTCGCCGCCGGGAAGGCGGCGACTCGGGACCAGCACGACGATGGGTGGGTCGCCGGGGAGTCGAACCCCGAACCTTGGGATTAAGAGTCCCCTGCTCTGCCAGTTGAGCTAGCGACCCGGCGCAAGGTTAGCCAGCCGCACCGCGGTGACAACCCGGCCGCCGTCACCCCTGCCGTGGCACAATGGCGGGCGAGCGGGCTGTAGCGCAGCTTGGCAGCGCACCTGCTTTGGGAGCAGGGGGTCGCCGGTTCGAATCCGGCCAGCCCGACGCTCCGGGCTATGCTGCCCGGGCCACCGGCGGGTGTAGCTCAATGGCAGAGCTCCAGCCTTCCAAGCTGGCGGTGGGGGTTCGATTCCCCTCACCCGCTCGAGGGCACCGGTGCCGAAACGCCCCCGTAGCTCAGTGGACAGAGCAGGAGCCTTCTAAGCTCTTGGCCGGGGGTTCGAATCCCTCCGGGGGCGCCGGGCCCCGCATGGTGGCCGTAGCTCAGTTGGTTAGAGCGCCAGGTTGTGGCCCTGGAGGTCGGGGGTTCGAGTCCCCTCGGTCACCCTAGGAGCGAGGCGGCGAGGCCGCCTCGTCGTTCGCGTCGGGAAGGTGAGTGCTGTGACCGAAGTCGAGTCGAATCCCGCCGAGCGCCTGCTCACCGTCCTGGTCGACGGCGCCGCCTTCGAGGCGGCCAAGTCCCGGGCGGCACGGCGCCTTTCCAGGGAGATCAAGATCAAGGGCTTCCGCCCCGGCAAAGCCCCACAGCGGGTGGTGGAGTCCATGGTGGGGCCCGAGACGATGCGCAAGGAAGCCATCGACGAGGCCCTGCCGCAGGCAGTCACGGCCGCGGTGGCGGAAGCCGGCCTGGAACCGGCGGTGACGCCGCGGGTGACGGCGGTGCGCGACACCGCCGAGGGGGTCGAGGCCGACGTCCGGGTCACCCTCTGGCCCGAGATCACCGATCTGCCCGAGTACCGGGGCCGGCGCATCGTGGTGGATTCCCCGGTGGTCAAAGACGGCGACGTCGACGCCCAGATCGAGCGGATGCGCCTGCGCTTCGCCGAGCTGGACGACGTGGACCGGCCGGGCGCCGACGGGGACTTCTCGCTGATCGATGTGCGCACCACCTCCGGGGGCGGCGAGGTAGCCGCCGGGTCGGCCACCGATCTCCTGGTCGAGGTGGGGGCGGAGGGCTTCCTCGAAGGCCTTGGGGAGGCGCTGCGCGGCCAGAAGGCGGGCGACATCGTGGAGTTCCCCACCTCCCTGCCCCGGGGCATGGGGGAGGAGGGGGGCAAGGCCGTCGACGCCCGGGTGCTGGTCAAGCAGGTCAAGGCCCGCCGTCTCCCGGAGCTCAACGACGCCTGGGTGGACGAGGTGTCGGAGTTCTCCACGGTGGCCGAGATGCGTGCGGCCCTGGGGAGCGAGTTGCGCCGGTTGCGGATGGGCGCCGCTCGCATGGAGATGGAGGAGCGCCTCCTCGACCAGATGCGCGATGAGGTGGATCTGAAGCTGCCGGCCGATCTGATCGAAGCCGAGGCCGATGCCGTGCTGCACCGGTTCGCCCACCGCCTGGAGGCGCGCAAGGCCACGATCGAGCAGTACCTGGCCGCCACCGGGCAGAGCGCCGAGATGCTGGTGGCCGACGCCCGCACCCAGGCGGTGCTGAACCTGCGGACCCGCCTGCTGCTCGAGGCGGTGGCCCGGGCCGAGGGCCTCGAAGTGAGCGATGAGGACCTGGCAGCGGCCGTCGACGCCCTGGCTCAGGAGGCCCGGGTCGCCCCTGCCGAGTACCGCCGGGCCCTCGCAGAGGGTGGCGGAGAAAAGGCACTGACCGGTGATATCCTGCGACGCAGGGCCATCGACCGGCTGCTGGAGTTGGCGGTGGCGGTCGATGCCGAAGGCCAACAGATCGAGTTCCCGGCCCCCGGTGCCGGGGAGGCTGCCTCGATCCCGGAGGGCGAGGCGGATGAACCAGACGAACCCGAGCCGGTGGAGGTAGAGAGTTGACCAACTACGGCTACTTGGTGCCCACCGTCGTCGAGCAGACCAGCCGCGGCGAGCGCGCCTTCGATATTTACAGCCGCCTGCTCAAGGATCGCATCATCTTCCTGGGCACCCCGATCGACGACACCGTGGCCAACCTCATCATGGCCCAACTGCTCCACCTCGAGGGCGAAGACCCCGACAAGGACATCGCCCTCTACATCAACTCCCCGGGCGGCGTCATGACCTCGCTCATGGCGATCTACGACACCATGCACTTCATCAAGCCCGATGTCGCCACCTACTGCATGGGCCAGGCGGCATCGGCGGCGGCGGTTCTGCTGGCGGCCGGGGCCAAGGGCAAGCGCTTCGCCCTGCCCCACGCCCGGGTCATGCTGCACCAACCCCATGGGGGCGTCGAGGGCCAGGCCACCGACATCGAGATCCAGGCTCGGGAGTTCATCCGGGTCAAAGAGGAGATGAACCAGATGCTGGCCGATCACACCGGCCAGCCTCTCGAGAAGATCCGCAGCGATACCGACCGCGACTTCTGGATGACGGCCGAGGAGGCCAAGAAGTACGGCGTGGTCGACGAGGTCCTCACGGCCCGCTCGCTGCGAGCCGTGGACTGAGTTCCGGGGAGCGAGCACTGTGACCAAGTTCGGTGAAGGCGGCGACCTGCTCAAGTGCAGCTTCTGCGGCAAGTCCCAGAAGCAGGTGAAGAAGCTGATCGCCGGCCCCGGGGTCTACATCTGCGACGAGTGCATCGACCTCTGCAACGAGATCATCGAAGAGGAGCTGGCCACCACCGAGGAGCTGCCCCTCACCGAGCTGCCCAAGCCGGTGGAGATCTGCCAGTTCCTCGACGACTACGTGGTCGGCCAGGAGCGAGCCAAGAAGGTGCTCTCGGTCGCCGTCTACAACCACTACAAGCGGGTGCGCGCCGGGCAGCGCACCAAGGACGAGATCGAGCTGCAGAAGTCGAACATCCTGCTGATCGGCCCCACCGGCTGCGGCAAGACCCTGCTGGCCCAGACCCTGGCCCGGATGCTCAACGTCCCCTTCGCCATCGCCGATGCCACCGCGCTCACCGAGGCGGGCTATGTGGGTGAAGACGTCGAGAACATCCTCCTCAAGCTGATCCAGGCCGCCGACTACGACCTGAAGAAGGCCGAGCAGGGCATCATCTACATCGACGAGATCGACAAGATCGCCCGCAAGGCCGAGAACCCCTCGATCACCCGCGACGTGTCGGGTGAGGGGGTGCAGCAGGCCCTGCTCAAGATCCTCGAGGGCACGGTGGCCTCGGTGCCGCCCCAGGGTGGGCGCAAGCACCCACATCAGGAGTTCCTCCAGGTCGACACCACCAACATGCTGTTCATCTGCGGGGGAGCCTTCGCCGGGCTCGATCGCATAATCCAGAACCGGGTGGGCCAGCGCAGCGTGGGCTTCGACGCCCAGGTTCGCTCCACCGACCAGCGCCAGGGCGCCATCCTGGCCAAGGTGCTTCCCGAGGACCTGATGTCCTTCGGCCTCATCCCGGAGTTCGTCGGGCGGCTGCCGGTGGTGGCCACCGTCGAGGATCTCGACAAGGACTCGCTGGTGCGGGTGCTGGTCGAGCCCAAGAACGCCCTGAGCCGGCAGTACGCCAAGTTCTTCGAGATGGACGGGGTGGAGCTGGTCTTCACCGACGACGCCCTCGTGGCGGTGGCCGACCAGGCACTGCTGCGGGCCACGGGAGCCCGCGGGCTGCGCGCCATCCTGGAAGAGGTGCTGCTCAACACCATGTACGAGCTGCCCTCCCGGGCCGACATCGCCCGCGTCCTCATCGACGGCGACGTGGTCCGCCGTCGGGTGAATCCGACGCTGATCCCCATCCAGGAATTGGGCAAGAACCGGCGCCAGGAGCGGAGCGCCTAGCGAGGGCGGCGGGCGCCTCGCGTCTGCCGAGGCAGGCCGATGCCGCCCGGCCCGGCGGCCGGCGGGCGTACCCCTTTGGCCGGAACCCGGGGGGAGCCACTGCTGAGACGGTGGCCCGTCCGTTCGACGCTGCCCTCTGACTAGTCAGATCAGGGAACGCAAATGGCGCCGTCCGACCACGGAAAGTGGTTGAGGCTCGCCGGGTGTGAGCGTAGGGTGGCCACAGGTTCGAGGAGGAGGCCACGCCCGGGGCGCCGGTCCCCGCCCAGGGCGAGGATGGGGGTGAAGGCCGGTGCACCAGCACCGGCCTTCCTCCTTTTCTGCCCCTCTATGATGCCCGCACCATGAGCGAAGGGCGCGATGGACCCGGCGTACGACCCGCAGAAGGTCGAAGCGAACTGGTACTCCCGCTGGGAGTCGGCCGGGATCTTCCGGCCTGAGCTGAACCCGGGCGGCCCGCCCTACTGCATCGTCATCCCGCCCCCCAACGTCACTGGCTCGCTGCACATGGGCCATGCCCTGAACATGGCCATCCAGGACGCCCTGATCCGGCGCAAGCGCATGCAGGGGTACGCCGCCCTCTGGGTCCCCGGAACCGACCACGCCGGCATCGCCACTCAGAACGTGGTGGAGCGGGAGCTGGCCGGCGAGGGCCTCACCCGGCACCACCTCGGCCGGGAGGCCTTCATCGAGCGAGTCTGGGAGTGGAAGCAGCGTTTTGGAGGGCGGATCCTGGAGCAGATGCGCCGGCTCGGCTTCTCCTGCGACTGGTCCCGGGAGCGGTTCACGATGGACGAGGGGCTCTCCCGGGCGGTGCGCACCGTGTTCGTGCGCCTCTACGAGGAGGGGATCATCTACCGGGGCCGGCGGGTGATCAACTGGTGCCCGCGCTGCCACACCGCCCTCAGCGACATCGAGGTGGAGCACGAGGATGTCACCGGCGAACTGGTGTACATCGAG